>PWIL01000132.1 GCA_003560455.1 Mollicutes bacterium | reverse complement strand
TGCTATTAATTGGGCGTTTGGTAATGCTTGGACATTTGAGGTTGAAATCCCTGAAGATGGTGCTAATTTTAGTTTTGGGGCGAGGACACCTAATTTTACAATTGATTGGGGCGACGGTAGTCCAATTCAAAATGTTAATACAACAGGTTATCTTAATCATGTTTACGCAACTGCGGGAACTTATGAAGTAAAACTTGATGGGACCGCTGAGGGCATTACTTTTTGCAATTTAGATTCTGGTTGGTATGTTTGTCGGGGGGGCACGACACCAACAAGATTAACTGATATATTAACGCCAATACCGGCTTCATTTGGAATAAGTTCAGTATTTATGATGTTTGGTGGGACTACTGTAGAATCGTTCACGGCAGTTGATTTTTTTGATTATGCCCTTGGTAATGTATCATCTTTACACGCAATGTTTGCTAAAGCAGAGCATTTTAATCATGATATAAGCGGTTGGGATGTGAGTAATGTGACTGATATGAGTGTCGCTTTTTGGCGTGCTGAAAAATTCAATCAAGATATAAGTGGTTGGGATGTGAGTAATGTTATTAATATGCGTGGCATGTTTCAAGAAGCAACGATATTTAATCAGGACCTAAATAGTTGGGATACAAGTAATGTAACTAATATGCACAGAATGTTTGGTGGCAATTGTTATGGTTCGTGTTATAATACATATTTTAATGGAAATATAAGCAATTGGGATACAAGCAATGTAACTAATATGTCTAGTATGTTTGCCTTAAATCTAGCCTTTAATCAAGATATAAGTAAAAAAACAGTTAACGAAAGCCAGCCAGGTGAGTATGTCGCTTGGGACACAAGTGGTGTTCTTTACCTTAACAATATGTTTAGTCGTGCAACATCCTTTAACCAGGATATTAGTAATTGGGATGTGAGTAATTCGACTACTACTCAATCAATGTTTTCTGGTGCAACATCCTTTAATCAAGATATTGGCAATTGGGATACTAGCAATGTAGATAATATGTATCGAATGTTCGGGAATGCTTTAGAGTTTAATCAAGATTTAAGTGGATGGTGTGTTTCTAATATCACTGAAGAACCAGATCTTTTTGATTCAAATGCTACAGCTTGGGTTTTACCAAGACCAGTCTGGGGAACCTGTCCATAAAATAATAGATTTTTGTATAAAAATATGGTATAAATAATATATAGGAGGTAAATTATGAAGTATATTTTAGGAGGATTAGGATTAGTTTTATTAATAGGAGGGGGTTATTGGTTTTTAAGTGACCGTGATAGTGATCAAGAAAAAACAATTCCCGGAAACATTGATCTTGTCGAAGGTTATGATAAAATGCATGTTGGTGAAGATGGTATTAATGGTTATATTTTACAATTAAACATTTTTGGTCGGGTTGATGGTGAGCATATTCGTGAATCAGTTCGGATTCGTAATTATATGGACCGGCAATTTGAAATAACTTTTATCGAAGATATTGAACCAGAAATGAACGAAGAAGAACTTTATGATGAAGAAATAAATGAAGAAAACTTTGAAGATCGCGATATGCCATTTGAAAGGGAAACAATTTATTATATTCTTGATGGTAAAGTATATGCCGAAGATGAAGAAGGTTTTTATCGGGAAACAGATGAATTAACAACTTATACTGATTCTAGCATTTATTTAGAAGGATTACGTAATATTACTAAAGATGATGAAGGAGTTGTTGATCAAATGGGTCAACACACATATTATCTTTATGAAGTAGAAGTATCAAAAGAAGCCGTTAGTGAAATGTTAGCCAACACTTCTCTTGCTGGATATGAAATACAAGAAACACCAAGAGCAAGCATTCATTTGACTGATGAGGGCTATGTGGAGCGAATTGTTTATAAATTTGACAATCTAACAATTCAAGCATTTTATTTAGCAGTTAATAATTCATTTGAAATGAATGTGCCGATATATGAAGACGAATATTTAGAAGATTAAAATTTAAAAAAATAATCAAAGAGGAAAGCAAATTTGTTTTCCTCTTTTAAAATGCCTTAATTTAAGTTATAATATAAGAAATAAAGGAGTGAAATAATGGAAATTGAATTCAATTCTTTAGAAGAATTATACGATCGAATAAAACCAGCTCTTAAAACCAAAAAAAGCGAAATGCAAAGAGCCGGCTTTTTATACATAAAAGAAAGTGATATTTGGAATTACTTTAAAGAAATAAAATGGCAGAATGCCAAAGACTTATCATTACACGACATGGTAAATGATATAATAAATATTGATAATTATCATATTGATCAATATTTAAAAGTAAAACTCAGTCAAGAAAAAAGACCAGCTAATTTTGGTGACTAAAAGAAGGTGATTTGGTGAAAAAAACAACCGAAATTGATTTTTCACAATTAAAAAAAGATATTAGTAAATATATAAAAAATAAAAAAAAAATACAGCTAATTGAAAAAGTTTATCTTTTTGCAAAAGAAAAACATCATGGTGTTCAAAGATTAACTGGTGAAGACTATATTCATCATCCTTTACATGTTGCTAATATTTTAATTACAATCAATGCTGATGCTGAAACAATTGCCGCAGCAATTTTACATGATGTTTTAGAAGATACTGATACCGAAGCTAATGAACTAAAAGAAAACTTTGGTGAAGAAATAACCGAATTAGTTGTTAGTTTAACAAAAATAAATAAACTAAACTTTCGCCTAGAAAGCCAAGCAGCTAATGCCAATTATCGAAAAATAATTGTCGGTCTTTCCAAAGATGTGCGAGTTATTATTATTAAATTAGCAGACCGCTTACATAATATGCGTACTCTTTGGGTATTACCGGAAAAACAACAAAAAGAAACCGCTAAAGAAACACTAGATATTTTAATTCCCATCGCTCACCGTCTCGGAATCAATCAAATAAAATCCGAATTAGAAGATTTATCACTGCGTTATTTAAAACCAGATGTTTATTTTTCAATTGTTGAAACTTTAAACAAAACCAAAAAAGATCGGGATATAGCGGTTGAAGAAATGATGCTAAATGTCTCTGAATTACTTAGAAAACATCAAATAAAAAATAAAGTAAAAGGTCGCGCTAAAAGTATTTTTAGTATTTATCAAAAACTTGATAAAGGCAGAGAATTTCGGGATATATATGATTTAATGGCGCTGCGAATCTTTGTCGATACCGAAAGTGACTGTTATCAAGCCCTAGGAATAATTCATTCCAAATATCGACCAATTCCGAAACGCTTTAAAGACTTTATCGCCATGCCGAAAACCAACATGTATCAATCACTCCATACAACTGTTTTTGGTGATAAAGGGAATGTTTTTGAAATACAAATTAGAACTTATAAAATGGATGAAGTGGCTGAAAAAGGAATTGCTTCCCATTGGGGGTATAAAGAGGGGGGCAGTAAATTACAAAGCACCTTAGAAGAAAAACTGCAATTTTATCGGTCAATCATTGAATTAAAAACTAGTAATGTTGATGATGATGATTTTGTTAGTTCAGTAAAACAAGATGTTTTTGATGAAACCATTTATGTTTTTACACCGAAAGGTGATGTAATTGAACTACCAAATGGGGCGACGCCAATTGACTTTGCTTATAAAGTCCATAGTCAAGTTGGTGAAAAAATGGTCTCAGCAATTGTTAATAATAATATTGTACCGCTTGATTATCAATTAAAAAATCAAGATATAATAAAAGTCAACACTAATCCCAATTCACTAGGACCGAGTCGCGAGTGGATTAATATGGTCAAAACCGCCCAAGCCAAAAATAAAATTAAAGCTTTTTTTGCCAAAGCCGATAAAGAAAAATACTATGAAAATGGTGAAGAATTATTAAGTAAAGAACTACGAACGCAAAAAGTAACCAATCAAAGTTTTTTCGCTGATGAAAATATTAGTCAAGTATTAAAACATTATAAACTAACTAACTTAGAAGAATTATATATTGCGATTGGTAGTAAAAAAATATCAGTTAAAGAAGTTGTAGCTAGAGATTATTTAGATTCTAATAAAAAAGAAGAAGTTGTTTTCAAAAAAATAACTAATGAAGATCAAGTTAAAAATGTTTCTCGAAATGAAATTATTGTTGAAGGAATGGATGATTTAAAAGTCAATATCGCTAAATGTTGCCAGCCCATCTTTGGTGATGAAATAATTGGTTATATTACTAAAGGTCATGGTATTACTGTTCATCGCCTTAACTGTCCCAATAGCAATAATTGCAAAGAACGAACAGTTGATGTAAGATGGAATAAACAAGAAGATAAAAAATATTTAACTAATTTAATAATTTATGCCAATCATGATCAAAACTTATTACTGGATATTATGGCAAAAACAGCGAACTTTGATTTGCATGTTAAACATTTCAATGATTTAGAAAAAAAAGATGATTATGTTTTTGAAATTGTTTTATTAGTTTCTGAAAAAACAGCTTTGGATAAATTTATTCAATCATTAGAAAATATTAAAGAAATTGACCGGGTTGAAAGGGTGATAAGGTGAAAGTAGTAATTCAGAGAAGTAAAAAATCAGCCGTTTTGTTTAATAATCAAAAAAATGAAATTGATTTTGGAATAGTTGTTTTAGTTGGTTTTACCGAAGGTGATGATGAAAAAACAATTGATTATATTGTCAACAAAATGTTAAATTTACGAATCTTTGATGATCAAGATGGGGTGATGAATAAATCATTAATAGATATTAATGGAAGTATTCTTAGTATTCCCCAATTTACCTTATATGCGGAGACCGAAAAGGGAAGAAGGCCAAGTTATATTAAAGCACTTGATCCCCAAAAAGCAACTAAACTATATGATTTGTTTAATCAAAAAATAAAAGAAAATAATATAAACTTAAAACAAGGTTTATTTGGAGCTGAAATGGAAGTTAAAATAACCAATGACGGTCCAGTAACGATAATTATAGAAAGGTGATTAAAATGATAAAAAAACCAAAAGGAACTTATGATGTTTATGGTGATTATGGTCAAAAATATATTTTTTTAGAAAATATGTTAAAAGTTTTAATGGATAAATATAATTACCAATACATTCGGACACCAATTTTTGAAGCAACCGAAGTATTTGTGCGGGGCATTGGTGAAGAAACAGATATTGTCAATAAAGAAACTTATACTTTTCAAGACCGAGGCGAGCGAAGCATGACTCTAAGACCAGAAGGAACCGCCGCGATTGCGAGAGCTTATATTGAAAATAAATTAGAAAATAGTTTTTATGCCCCATTAAAAACCTGGTACTATGGACCAATGTTTCGTTATGAACGACCGCAATCAGGCCGTTTTCGCGAGTTTTATCAATTTGGCGTTGAAGTAATTAAAGGTGAATCGCCTTTAATTGATGCCGAAGTAATTAGTATTCCAGTTAATTTTTTCAAAATACTTGGTTTAAAAGGAGTTAAAGTAAAAATAAATACTTTAGGAGACCACGAATCAAGAAAAAATTATCAAACAGCTTTAATTGAATATTTAGAAAAAAACAAAAACAATTTATCGAAAGAATCAAAAATTCGCTTAACAAAAAATCCTCTACGGGTTTTAGATAGTAAAGAAGAAGTTGATCAACCAATTATTAAAGATGCTCCAAAAATGAGTGATTATTTAACGGAGAATAGTCAATTACATTATCAAGAATTAAAACAATATTTAAATAAATTAGAAATTGAATATTATGAAGATGTTAAGCTAGTGCGGGGGTTAGATTATTATACCCATACTGTTTTTGAAATAGAAGCTGATATTAAGGGGTTTGGGAGTCAAAATGTATTATGTGGTGGTGGTCGTTATGATGGACTAATTTCGCTATTAGATGGTCCTGAAACCAAAGGTGTTGGCTTTGCAATGGGCATGGAACGCTTGATTACCGCCCTTGATTTTGAAGAAATTAATATTTTAGAAAACAACTTAGAAGTTTACATTATTCCTTTATCAAGTAATCAACTAAAAGAAGCATATAGATTAGCAAATGATTTACGAATGAATGGTTTTAATGTTGATATTGATTTAATGGAACGAAATTTAAAAAATAATTTTAAATATAGTGAAAAATTAAAGGCCAAAATTATTATTATTGTTGGCGAAGAAGAATTAAAAAATCATGAATTAACGGTTAAATTAAATCAATCAAAAGAAGAATTTAAAGTTAATCAAGATTATATTATCAGTTTTTTAGAAGAAAAGTTAGGTGAATTAGATGTTGAAGTTTAATAATGAATTTACAGTAAAAAATTTAGGCGAAGAAGTTTTATTTAAGGGCTGGGTTGATCGTGTCCGGGATTTAGGCGGTATTTGCTTTATTGATTTGCGTGATCAATCAGGAATTATTCAAATTGTTGTTGATCCAAAAAATAGTTATTATAAACTAGCTAACTCATTAAACAATGAAGATGTAATTGAAGTAGTTGGTAAAATTGTGAAAAGAGAAAACCCAAACTTTAAAATTAAAAATGGTGATATTGAAGTTGAACTAGATAATATGAAATTACTTTGTAAAGCTAAAGAATTACCATTTTCTTTAAAAAATACGACTGCTTTTGAAGATACCCGCTTAAAATATCGTTATTTAGATTTACGAAGAGCAGAAATGCAAAAAAATTTAAAAATACGCCAACAAATTATCAATGTTATTCGTAATTATTTAAATGATTGGCAATTTATGGAAGTGGAAACGCCCATTTTAACTAAATCAACGCCAGAAGGAGCAAGAGACTATTTAGTACCATCCCGAGTTCATCCGCATAGTTTTTATGCTCTACCGCAATCACCACAAATTTTCAAACAATTATTGATGGTGGGGGGCATTGAACGTTATTACCAAATAGCGCGTTGTTTTCGTGATGAAGATTTAAGAGCCGATCGCCAGCCCGAATTCACGCAACTTGATTTAGAAATGAGTTTTGTTGATCAAACTGATGTTATTGAATTAGTCGAAGGATTATTTAAACAATTATTTAAAGATATTTTAAAAATTGAGATTGAAGAAAACTTTGACCAAATGACTTATCAAGAAGCAATTGATAAATATGGCACCGATAAACCTGATTTAAGATTTAATTTAGAAATTAAAGATTTAACCGCTATTTTAAAAGATAATAAAGTATTTAATTTTAGTGAAAAAGAATTGATTAATTGCTTAGTTATTAATCAAGATATATCAAGGAAAAAACAAACTGAATTAATTGAATATGTCCAAAAATATCAATTACAAAATCTTTATTTTTTAAAATTTAAAAATCAAGAATTTATTGGTAGTTTAGCAAATAAATTAACTGATCATGAGAAAAAAGAAATAATTAAAAAAATAAACTTAAGTCAAGAACAAACAATTATTATTGGTAAAGAAAAAAAAGCAACAGTCAAAAAAGCACTGGGCGCCTTAAGAATAAAACTAGCAAAAGAATTTGATTTAATTGAACCTGGTTTTCGACCATTATGGGTAATTGATTTTCCATTGTTTGAATATGATGAAGAAAGTAAAAAATACAAAGCCGCCCATCATCCGTTTACAGCGCCATTAGAAGCAACTGAAGAATATTTAGAAAATCCTAAAGATTGTTTAGCAAAGGCTTATGACTTTGTGATTAATGGCTATGAAATAGGTGGGGGCAGTATTAGAATTAATGATCCTTATTTACAAGCTGCGATGTTTAAAGTGCTTGGTTTATCTAAAAAAGAAATTGATGAAAAATTTGGATTTTTAATTAAAGCTTTTGATTATGGGGTTCCCCCACATGGCGGAATTGCCTTTGGTTTAGAACGAATTGTTATGTTATTTGCCGGAACCGATAATATTAAAGATGTAATTGCTTTTCCAAAAACAGCGAGTGCACATTGTTTAATGACTGATGCACCGAATAAAATTGATGAAAAACAATTGAAAGAATTAAAATTAAAATCTGTCAAGTAAAAGAGAATAAATATAATTATTCTTTTTTGATATGATATAATGAGAAAGTAAAGGAGGAAGAAATATGAAGAAAATTATGATGCTAAGTTTTATTTTCGGGTTGTTAGTAGTTACTGGTTGTTTGGGAGATAATGATGAGGAAAAAGAGAAAAAGACAGATGTTAATACAGAAGTTAGAGATAAAACAGAAAGTGAAGATGAGGTCGAAAAAACAGCTGAGATAACTGGTGAAACTCTAAATTGTTCATATGAAAAAACCGAATATGGTATAAAAAGTTCAATTGATCATACAGTAGTATTTCAACAAGGTGAGCCGAAAATGGTTGAAATGAATTTAATTTCAGAGCATTTAGATTTAACAACGGAAGAAGTTGAAGAATATTCTACTTTTATTGGTGATATTTATGCTAGCCTAAATGAATATTCAGGAATAACCACTAGTACACGAATTCAAGAAAATAAAATTTATATCGAATTAAAAGTCATCGTTGATGAAATTGTCGAAGCAGAGCATGACAAAACTTTAGAAGATTTTATTGATTTTGATTATGAAATGACACTTGAAGAAATGCGCGATGTGTTAGTTGAAGATGGTTTTGTTTGTCATTAAAAATTAGTTGTTTTTAAAAAAATATTTAGATTAAAGAGATGATTTCTCTTTTTTTTATTTTATGATATGATTTAATAGGTGATTAAATGACAGAATTAGCTAGTATCGAAAAAAGCATTATTAAAAAATATCGTAAAGAAATATGGTCAAAATTTATTAAAAGTATTAAACAATATGATTTAATTAAAGAAAATGACAAAATTGCTGTTTGTTTAAGTGGGGGCAAGGACTCGATGTTAATGGCAAAATGTTTTCAGGAATTAAAAAGTCATAATGTTTTACCATTTGAAATTGAATTTTTATTAATGGATCCTGGATATCAAAAAAAAGAATTAGAAAAAATAAAAAAAACTGCTAAGCATTTAAATCTTAATTTACATATATTTCAAACAAATATTTTTACTGAAATTGACCAAACTAAAAATGCCTGTTATTTGTGTGCTAAAAAAAGACGGGGCTATTTATATTATCAAGCTAAAAAATTAGGTTGTAATAAAATCGCTTTAGGTCATCACTTAGATGATGTTGCCGAAACAATCTTACTAAATCTTTTTTATAATGGTCAAATGCAAACCATGCCACCCAAATTAAAAAGCAAAAACTTTGAAAACATTGAATTAATTCGACCAATGTATTTAATTGAAGAAAAAGATATTTTAAAATGGCAAAAGACACATCAATTAACTTTTTGCGATTGTGCTTGTCAGGTTGCAAAAAAACAAACCGATTCTAAGAGATATGAAATGAAACAATTAATTATAAAATTAGAAAAAACTAATCCCAAAATTAAAAAAAATCTTTTAAAGGCAACTGAAAATGTTAATTTAGATGCCTTATTGGGCTATAAAAAGGGAAAAAAAAGTTATAAATTTTATTAAATAAATTTCCCGAAAATAAAAAAATATGGTACAATTAAATTACCTAGAAGAGTAGGTTGTTTTGTACAAAAAAAACCTATAAGAAAACGATTGGGAATCTAACTTGATAGTGGTGTGAACGCCCAAGATAATTTGGGAATCCTAAGCTATTGACGTGATGCCCACCTGGGAAACCCGGTTTTTATCGTTAATTACGCCTTTCTTCTGGGTTTTTTATGTAATTATGGTATAATTACAATAATGAGGTGACATATGAAACCAGATAAATTAATCGGACAAGTGCTTGTAATTGGTAATTTTTCTTATAATTTTATTGAAAAAATAAACAATAATCCAAAAGTTACTTTTTGCGATCACCTTGCTCCATCAACTAAAGCAGGTTTCGGCCGTGGGAATAATCAAATAATAAATATTAAAAAATTAAAAAAAAGATATCAAAAAAATTCTTTTGATTATATTATTATTAATCCGCAAGAAATTGAAAAATATCAAAAGTATTGGTTAAAAGATAGTATTATTTTAGGAAAAAACAAAATTATTATTGAAAACTATAATCAAAAAATAATTAATAAATATCAAAGATATAATGTTAAAATAAAAAAACAAACAAAAAACCAACTAATGATTGATGTTAGTCAAGCAAAGACAACTTATTTTAAAGAAAAAAAATATCAAATAATTGATTTTTTTGAAAAAATAATTGATAGTATTAGTGATTTTTTATCAATTTAGGAGTGATCAAGTGTACTTAAAAGAAATTAGAGCACAAGGTTTTAAATCTTTTGCTAATTTAACTAGAATTGAATTTTCGGATGGTTTAACAGGAATCGTTGGACCAAATGGAAGTGGTAAAAGTAATGTGGTTGATGCCATTCGCTGGGTGCTTGGTGAACAATCAATTAAATCATTACGTGGTGACTATGTTATGACCGATGTCATTTTTTCTGGTAGTAAAACCAAAAACCCCGCTAACATTGCGACCGTAACACTTATTTTTGATAATAGTGAATCAAATAATTTTTCCGAGTATTCAGAAATTGAAATTCAAAGAAAGTTATATCGTGATGGCACTAATGAATATTATTTGCACCAAAAACAGTGTCGTTTAAAAGATATCACGGATTTTTTAATGGAAAGTGGTTTAGCAAAAGAAGGTTTAAATATAATTTCGCAAGGCAAGATTGATGAAATTATTAGTAGTAAACCAGCTGACAGAAAAGTTGTCTTTGAAGAAGCAGCTGGTGTTTTAAAATATAAAAAGAAAAAAGAAGAAACCTTTCGCAAATTGGAAAAGACAAATGATAATATAAATCGTATTAATGATATTATTTTTGAAATTGAAGATCGCTTAAAACCCTTAACTAGAGAAAAAAATAAAGCCGAAAAATATTTGAAATATAATGAAAATTTAAAAAATAAAGAAATTGCGCTTTTAGCAAAAGATATTAAAAATATTAATTTATTATATGAAGAAAAAAAATCCGCATTAAAAGATTATCAAGAAGAACTTGTTATTTTAAACAGCAATGTTCAATTAACCGAAAATGAAAGTCAAACTGAAAAAACAGAAAACGAAAAAATAAATCAAGAATTAGCATTGCAACAACAAAAATTACTTGAACAAACTACTTTAGTTGAAAAAATTAACAGTGAGAAAAAAATATTAATTGAACAACAAAAATACCAAGTTGCTGATCAAAAATTACATAATAATTTAATTATTTTAAAAGAAAATCAATTGAATATTGAAAACAAACAAGAAAAAATTAAACATGAACAAGCAAGTTTAAATGTAAAAAAAGAAGAAATATCTAAAGTAATTAATAATATTAATGAAGAAGTCAAACAATTAAATGAAAAACGAAATAAAATTCAAATCGAATTAGCAAGTTATTTACGAGAAGAACAAATATTAAAAGCTAAAATTGAAAGAAATAAAGAAAATATTGATAATAATAGTTTTATGCCAGCGGCAGTTACAAAAGTATTAGCTAATCGCCAATTAAATAGTCATGGGACAATTGGTCAGGTAATTGAAGTAGCTGATAATTATAATACGGCTATTTCCGTTGCTTTAGGTGGGCTAGTTAATAATGTTATCGTAGATAATGAAACTGAAGCCAAACAAGCAATTAATTATTTAAAAAATAATAATCTAGGCAGAGTCACTTTTCAACCATTAAGCGTTATTAAAGGCAAAGAATTGCCAGAAGAAGTTATTAAAAGCATTTGTAATCAAAAAGGCTTTATTGATGTAGCCGCAAATTTAATAAAATATGAAGCAAAATATCACCCAGTAATGACTAATATTTTAGGAAGAGTGTTAGTTGTTGATCAAATTGATAATGCCAATAAAATTGCGCATCGCTTA
>PWIL01000107.1 GCA_003560455.1 Mollicutes bacterium | reverse complement strand
TATTTTTGAAAAATGACGAATTGATGCTTGCATAAAAGAAACCGGTTTTCCTTGATAATTTGTTACTTTTAAATTTAAAGCTTTTTTTCCGAATGTTGCTTGAAACTTAGAACTTTCTAAGATTGCATAATACAACCATAAAATTACAATAAAGATTATTTCAAATATCCGTTCATAACGGCTTTCAAATTCTTCAACAGTCATTTCTGGTAAAGAATTTGCCCAAATAAACAAAAAGGGCGAAACCACAGCCATAAGAATTAAAAAGTCAATAAAATAAGCAATTACTCGAATTATAAAGCCAGCATATTCTTTTTTCATAATAAATACTCCCCATATTTTAATACTTACATTATACCAATTTATATTTTTTTTAAACAAATAAAAACTTTTTATTTACATTAATTGACATAAAAAAAGAAATTAATAAAAATTAATCTCTTTTTTAAACTATATTTTGTTTAATTATGGACATGTACCCCATACAGGTCTTGGTAATATCCATGCAGTTGCATTTTTATCAAAACCTTCTGGTTTTTCGTCAATATGTTCAACACACCAACTACTTAAATCTTGATTAAATGATGTAGCATAATAAAATAACCAAATCATATAAGCATTACTAACATCCCAACCTCCTATGTCCTGATTAAATGATCTTGCATTTGCAAACATGCTAATCATATGTTGCAAACTACTAACATCCCAATCACCTATATCTTGATTAAAAGATTCAGCCCCCGCAAACATAGCGTGCATATTAGTTACATTAGAAACATCCCAACCTGTAATATCACCATTAAAAGATGATGCGCCATAAAACATACCATACATATCATTAACTAATGGATCTGAACTAAGACCAACTTGACTAACATCCCAATTATTTAAATCTTGATTAAAATTAGCAGCATTCATAAACATACCACTCATATCATAAACACCACTGCTTGCTTCATCAAAAAAGTTTTCTGCCGTAAACGATTCAACATCGATAAAAGCAAACATATTTGTCGACCTCTCTAAGCCTAAACTAGCTGGAATTGGACTAATTACGTCTTTTAATCTTTCTGGGGTTGTTCTTTTGGTTTCATATACCTCTGTATCTAAACGAACATTACAATCCCTAATAAAATCAGATATCAAATGATCACCAACCGCAAAACTGCAAAAAGACAATGCTTTTACTGTTCCATCCAATGTTACTTCATAAACCCCTGCCTCATCATAAACATATTCAACATAACTAAGATCTTGCGGAATTTCCTCTTTTGTTCCATCGCCCCAATCAATTGTTAAATCATGTTCATCAAGAACAATTAAAAAATTATTTTCATCAGCATCTTCGGGAATTTCAACGACAAAAGTCCAACCGCTTTTATCATCATCTGGTTTTCTCACATCGCCATTAACCTCATCTTCTTCAACTTCTGTTCCAAAACATCCAGCTGTTAATAATCCGACACCAAGCATTAATAATAATGTCTTCAATTCTTTTTTCATAAATCCTCCTCTTTCTATTTTAATTCTAACATATTTGTGTTATAAAGAAAAATATTATCTAACTTAATTAACAAACATTTAACATTTTTTCTTTATTCTTCGATTCATCATTTATTGCATCATCTTTAAAATAATCTTACTCAGTCCTTTTGATTTTAAACTCTTTTTTTAAAACCTTGTCTGGTATTAATTCAGAAGTTTTTTCACATGATTTTAATAATTCATAAAAATGTTGATTAAAATAACATGCGAATAAATCATCATATTGCGAACCGCTTCTTCTAATTCTAACGCAAGCTGTATTTGTTTGAAAGCGATGATTTAATTTTTTTGTCGCACAATTAAATCTTATCTTAATTAAATCTTCAGTTTTTATAATTTCAAAACTATCAGCTATTTCAAATTTATCTTGATAAGGTTCACCATTATAAATTACACATGGTTCATCGGAATACCATTTTATTTTATCTTCTTCGACTGGTGAATTATCAATATATTGATTAGTTTCCAAAATATTTTCATATAAATCTACAAATTTTTCAAAAATAAACGAGTCCTTTTTTGTCATTTCAAATTCAAAATTTTTTTCATCTTCAACATACCAATGAATATCATGCCCACTTATATCAGACATAATAAATTGTTTATCGCCATCTATCAATTTTATCGTTATTCTATTATCATTTCGTAAAACTTCTGTTTTTAACATTAAATCCTCCAAATATATATTATATTTTTAATTATTTTAAATTTTTATCTTTTTTATAACTTGTATTCATTTCAATCATCATTAAAAAAATATTTTTTAATTAATCATACAACTAACCACTTCCTAAATTGCCATATAGTCTATCATGCATAATAAAAAAAAGCAAATAAAAAGAGACTAATAATCTCTTTATTTCTATATGGTGTTCTATATCTCACAGTATCTCTCAATATCAAATTATTTGCCAACAAAATGCCACCATTTTTAATCTTAAATTTATTCTACCCTTAGTTAATTCTTTTTTTTTAAGTATTACTCATGCAATTTACACACAAAACTTTTTTTTAAAAATCAACCCCGAACAAGGCCTTTGCTCCTTGCCCAGGTAATTTATTCTACTTTTCATCACTCTATTTTTAATTTTGTTTTTTATTGCAATCATTTGTCATTCGCCTTCTGCGAATGAAAGGTCGCTTTCCTATGGGAAGTGAAGATGAAAGCCTTCGCTCTCTCGAACTCGGCGGTTATGGTCCCATGAGGCAGCGAACCGAGTTACCGTCCCCCTGCGAAAAATTATTGCGGAGAACATCGGAAAAAGAAAAGTCCATGTAGCGATTCCAAGTAAATAAAGCCTTGGGCTCCTTCGGCAGCACTACCATTCATTGCTGCTCCCCATTGATACAATACTTCAGTTCCCCAAGCAGGACTATGAGTATTACATGCGTTAAAAGGGACTGTATCATTCCAAACCGTTCCCTCAGAAACTAAACACCCGTTCC
>PWIL01000126.1 GCA_003560455.1 Mollicutes bacterium | reverse complement strand
CGGTCCTTAGAAAAAGGATCGTAGTAATCTTTATCGTTGCAGTGTTGCTGCCAAGTCTGATCCTCTCCTACTTAGGATTACAATCGATCACCCAGGAGCAAAACCGGCAGGAAGAACTTTATATTCAGCACGTCAGAAATTCTCTTGCCTTTGCCATTTCCCGCCTTGAATCAGATGTGGAAGATCGCCTTAATAACATATTAAATTATTTGCCGGCTTATAATGTAATACCGGGCAGAATCTATTTCGACCAGCTGCGTTATGCAATTAATAATTCACCCCTGGTTGATGATGTTTTTGTCCTTGACATGGATTTCCGGGTATACTACCCTCGAAAATATCTTGATGACAGGATTGTTCAGCAAAAATTAAACTCTGCAGGTCAGGTTCATTATGAGCAGAGTGTAGCTTTTGAAGCCCGCGGAATGCTTGAAGATGCTATAAATCAATATAATGAAGGGCTGAAGGAACCGGGTTCAGCTTTTCAAACTCTTACCCTGATGAATGGCATTGCGCGTTGCCAGTTAAAAATGGATCAGCTTTTTGATGCCCGCAAGAGCTTCAGGGAAATCATTAATCTTGACCGTGGAAGATTTCTGGGCAATGAAGTTCCTTTTATACTACTGGCTTACTATCAGCTTGCTGATATTGAATTAAAACTCAGGTCTCCAGGCGCGGCAATGGATGTTATGCTGGATTTTTATGAATTACTGGTTGAAAATTTTCACCATCTGCGTTCTGCACAGCATTCTTTCTATATTTCTCAAATAAAGGGAAAAATTGAGAAAGATCTTACCATATTCTCCCCGGTCCAGACAAGAAGGTACCTTGATATTAACAGGCGCAAAAAAGGAGCTGAAGAGGAAAGGACTTTCAGAGATTTTTTCAACAATCAAATATTACCCGTTTGCAGGAATTTATTCCAGATTCACACAGAAAGTACAAGACTGGCATATTTAAGACTACAGGCAGATGAAGATCATTTAATTATTGCCATGAAAGAAGTTGTAGATGAATCACAAACCAAAAACATTAAAGGCATTATTTTGAATGATGTTGAGATAAACAGCCTTTTGATATCAATGATTGAATGGCACAATACACAGGATGATATTGGAATTTTCCTTCTGAATCCGCCAGAAAACAACGGAAATCTTCCTGATGTTAAAGAAGATCCGCGTATAATAACTGCCAGGTTTTCAAATATCCGGGATTTGTTTCCGGAATA
Source organism: Mollicutes bacterium (assembly GCA_003560455.1). Classification (GTDB taxonomy): domain Bacteria; phylum Bacillota_I; class Bacilli_A; order RF39; family UBA660; genus CSSED10-109M. The sequence goes on along the minus strand of PWIL01000126.1, from coordinate 1,774 downwards.
CAGCATTGGCATAAGCCTGCTTGATAATCCTGATCTGGAAAATATATTCAGGAGAACCGTAAGGATGTATTACTCTATTTTTGCTGCCATAATTGGTGTAATCCTTTTCGGTACCATTTTTATTTTTCGTGACATATATCGTGAACAACAGTTCTCACGATTAAAATCTTCATTTATCTCCAATGTTTCGCACGAAATAAAAACACCCATTACCACCATCAGGGTTCTGGCCGGAAACCTGGCAGAGGGGCTCATTGTTCAGCAGGAAAAGCAAAATGCTTATTTCAGCTTGATAAACCGTGAGGCGGAAAAGCTGAGTTATCTAACAGAAAATATTCTTGATTTTTCGAGTATGGAGGCCCAGCGGAAGGTTTACCACAAAGAGTTCATAAGCCTGCATGATATTTTGCGAAAGTTACTGCGTCGCTTTTATCTGATGCATCAGAAAGATGAAATTATAATTCATGATAACATTCCTTCAAACCTTCCCCATGTAATGGCTTCACCAGAAGGGATTGAACAGGCTGTTTTGAACCTGCTTGATAATGCAGCCAAATATTCCGGTAAAAGTAAGAGTATATGGCTTAGCCTGAAGCAAAATAACAAGGAAGCTGTTATAACTGTAGTGGACAAAGGTATTGGCATTGCAAAAGAAGAACAGCAGAAAATATTTGAAAAATTTTACCGCGCCCATAACACAGAACAAAATACGCAGGGCAGCGGCATTGGGCTTTCGCTGGTAAAAGAAATAGCACTATTGCACAAAGGCAGCATTAAATTAGAGAGTGAGCCTGGAAAGGGAAGTAAATTTTCACTGATAATACCCGTAGGTTATGCATAATATACTATTAATTGAAGATGAACATGGAATGGCTGAAGGCATTAAAGATGCCCTGGAACTCCATGGATTTAAGGTAAAACATGCCAGTAGCGCTGAAATTGGTGAGAAATTTCTTGAGACCGAAAACTTCGACCTGGTGCTGCTTGATGTAATGCTACCAGGGCGCGATGGATATGAAATGTGTCGCCTGATAAGAGCAAAGGGATTTAACCTGCCTGTTGTTATGCTCACAGCACGCAGCGAAGAGGTTGATAAGGTAGTAGGACTCGAGATCGGGGCCGATGATTACATTACCAAACCCTTCAGTGTGCGTGAGCTTATTGCACGCATTCGCGCTATGCTCCGGAGAACAAGCAATATTAAAGAAACCCCAAATGTATTCTCATTCGGCCATGTTAAAATTGATTTCTGTGCCCGGAAGGTTTTTTGTAATAACGAACCGGTATATCTTACAGGTACTGAATTTGACATTTTAAAACTGCTCATTGACGACAGGCCCAATGTCATTTCACGCGATAAGATACTTAACGAAATATGGGGATATACCTTTTTTCCCGACTCCCGGATTGTAGATACACACGTTTTGAACATCCGCAAAAAGCTGGAATGCGACCCGAAGAGTCCTGAGTATATCAAAACCCATCATGGCATAGGTTACAGGTTTACAGGTTAAAAAATGGAAGCCAATCTTGACAATTTTTGACATAATCTTCACTTTCCTGACATTCATTGAATGTAAATTGCAAGAGGAAGTAACATTTCCAAATAAAAGGAGGAGCCATCATGAAATATGCCTCTGTTATAATTCTCCAGGTTCTGATCATTTGCATGCTAATTCCATTGCATGCACAGGACGATGCGGCACAAAGGCTTTATCAGGAAGGGATTTTTCAGATGGAGGCCATGGGTGATTTTTCTGCAGCCATTGAGCTG
>PWIL01000056.1 GCA_003560455.1 Mollicutes bacterium | reverse complement strand
GGTTTACTAACTGAATACCGTAAAAAAATTGAACCCCAAGAAAATCCCACTGAGTTTATTGATAAAGTTTTAAAACCTTGTTCTGATAAATTTGAAGTTATTAGAGATCAAAGGTTTAATTGTGATAATGAAGAAGAAGAAAAACAAGTTAACCGTCTTTTTGGCTGGTTAAATTTGATAGATAATTCTGATTGGTTACCCCCTGCAATTTATTTTTTAGTTAAACATCATAACAACACATTTGAGATCAAAAATTTCTTTGTTAATTTAGAAAGATTGGCGGCAGGTTTAATGATTCTTCGGGCAGACATTAATGAGAGAGGTAGAAGATATGCAAAGGTTTTAGATGCCATTGATAAAGGGGCAGAAAAGGCGATTTCAGTCACCGAAGAGTTATTATCTGCCCAAGAACAAAATCAAATTATTGAAATTCTGGACGGTAATTTATATTTACAAACTCGTAGCCGTTTATATGTCTTAAAAAGATTAGATTCTGCTCTTGCTGAAGGTGGTTTAAGTCCTAGTTTTAATGAAAAAATAGTTACTATTGAACACGTTTTACCACAAAATCCTAAAAATGATAGTGACTGGTGTAAAATTTGGGACGATGAGGCTAAAGAAAAATGGGTACATCGTTTGGGTAATTTGGTTTTACTTTCTCGTAGGAAAAATTCTCAGGCTCAAAATTATGATTTTGAGGCGAAAAAAGACAAGTATTTTGAAAAGGGTAATCCAACTATTTTTCCTCTCACTCTTAATGTAATTAGAGTCAAGAAAGATCATAAAAAAAGAATGAGGTGGGATAAGCAAATAGTTCAAGCTAATCAACAAGAATATTTGCAAATTTTAATCAATATCTGGAGTTTAAAATAATTAATTGTTACTATAAATATTTATTCATAATCCAAAAATTTATATTAATTTTTGTCAGTTACAAATTATTCAACCAGACTATTTTTTAGAGGTATAATTTTATGGCAACTTTAACGATTCGACTTCCTGATGATAAACATGAAAGATTGACACAGTTGGCACAAACTAGGGGGATTAGTGTTAATAAATTAATTGAGGAATTTTCTACTAAAGCTATTGCTGAATTTGATACTTTTAATCGTTTTCAAGTTATGACAAGTAAAGGTGATATTCAACAAGGGTTAGCTTTATTAGACAAGTTAGACGCTAGTTTTTAATTGGAGATTAGAAGTTTAAGAAAAGCATAATTGCTTAGAGGATATTTGCGTTTGATTTTATCGTTATATCAGGAGCGTGGCGGAAGCGCAGTTTTTGCACCACCATAGGCTTCTTTCCGAGGTTGGCATCAAAGGGCGCTCGTGCCTATCATGGGGAGAAAACAGGATACGCGCGGTTTATAACTGAAGAAACAAAAAGTTACTCTCAAACCTTATCATCTTTACGGTATATTTAATGTATAAACATTTTATCTGGAGCAAAAATATGATTACCCAGAAGATAAGTATGTGGGGGAATTCATTGGGCATTAGACTTCCTCAAGCCATCACTCAACAGGTTAAGTTACAAGAGGGAGAATTATTAAATATTTCCATTGAAGATAACAAAATTATTCTCACTCCCGCCAAACCAAAATATACCCTAGAAGAGTTATTAAAAAATGTTACTCCTGAAATGCAACATGATGAATTAGATTGGGGTGACACCATAGGAGAAGAAATTTGGTAAAAATCGATAATCGCATTCCCCAACGTGGTGATATTGTTAAACTCGAATTGAACCCTCGCACTGGTAGCGAACAATCAGGTTATCGTCCTGCTCTTGTTATATCACCTATTGCTTATAATCAAATTTCCAAAATTATTTTAATTTGCCCTATTACCAATCGTCAAAAAGGATGGGTTTTTGAAGTGAAATTACCTTCAGAAATGCAAACCCATGGAGTTGTTTTAGTTGATCAAATTAGAGCAGTTGATTGTGTTGCTAGACAAACTACTTTTGTCGAAGAATCCCCGCCCTCACTCATTGATGAAGTTTTGGCAAAATTAGAAACTCTGATAGGTTAGTTCTCACTGCCCCTTATGACACGAACCCTATTATGTTTCCCCCGTCTGGTCAGAAGAACTTTGTCTTTTTCTAAGAAGATAGAGAATCACGTTGGCGCTATCTGGCTTTTTGTCCATCACTACAATTCATCCTTATCCCTTTAGGACTACCTAATTAATTTCGTCTATTTTGTCTATTTCGTTTACAATAAAACAATAATCAATATTACCAACACTTAAATTAAGTTATGCGATTTATTTCTGCCACCGAAGCGAAGCAAACTTTTGGCAATGTCATTAATCAAGCACAGCGTGAACCTATCACCATACAGAAAAAAAATCGTGATGTTGCTGTTATTATGTCCATAGAAGATTATCAAAGAATTACAAGAATTAATCTTCAAGAATTTCAACAATTTAGGACAAATATTGGAAACCGAGCTTTAGAAAAAGGTTTAACGGAGGATAAACTGCAAGAGTTATTAGCAGATGATTAATTCCTCCATTCGCCTAGTTTTAGATACCAATATTCTCATTAGTTCTATCCTTTCCCCTAATTCTATTCCTGCTCAGGTTTTAAATTGGGGAGAAAATACAGGAATTATTTTATATTCTACTGACACTTTGATGGAATTATTGTCGGTTTTAAGTAGAAAGAAGTTTGCTAAATATATCGAACCAAAAGAGATTAATGAATTATCGGAACGAATTAAAATAAATTGGCATTGTGTCCCCATTATTCAAAGGGTTAATTTATGTCGAGATGAGAAAGATAATAAGTTTATTGATTTGGCTTTAAATGGTAGGGCTTCTCATCTTATTACTGGGGACAATGATTTATTGGTTTTAAACCCTATTCAAGATATTTCCATTCTTAAACCTCGTAACTTTTGGGATTTAGTTAATGATAGCCACTAACAAACCTAGGATTTTAATTTTAAGAAATGCAACAGTTAAAGTTTATATATCTCTTTTTAGCACTATAATAGTAGTCGTG
>PWIL01000022.1 GCA_003560455.1 Mollicutes bacterium | reverse complement strand
ATTATTTTATCATCGTTGGCAATCGCGGCTTGTAAAATTTCATATCCCGGATCACTAATTAATGGTGTGCCGCGATCAGAAACTAAACCTATTTTTTTTCCTTCTTCGATCATTTTTTGGTATTTTTTTACATTTTTTGACTCATTTTCTTCATTATTACTAATTAAACGTACTTTTATTTGATATTTTTCTAATAATTTTTTTGTTTCACGAGTGTCTTCACAAAATAAAACATCTATTTCCTGCAAAACTTTTACCGCCCGATAAGTTATATCTTCCATATTACCGATTGGTGTTGCAATTATATATAATTCCCCTTTGGTCATTTTAATCACCTTTTTTTAAATATTGACATAATTTTTTAGTATATGTGCCATTTTGATTGTGAACAAAAAGCGGTTCTTCAATAATTAAACCTTTTTTGCCATTTTTATAACCTTCAACCAAAACCATATTAGTTTGTTTGTTTTTCTTAGGATAAATCAATTTTATTCGTTTGGGTTCAATATTATTTTCTTTCATTAACATTATTAACTCAACCAATCTTTCGGGACGGTGTACTAATGCTAAATTACCACCATTAATTAATAATTTACGAGCAGTTTTAAAGATTGTCTCTAGTGATAAATTAATTTCATGTCGTGCTAAACGATTTGCTTTTTGCTTATTTAAGTTGCTTTCTGGTCTAATTTCAAAAAAGGGTGGATTACAAACTATTGTTGTAAAACTATCACTTTCCCATTTTTGGGCTATTTTAACAATATCTTCATTAATTATGGTGATTTGATCATCTTTTTTATTAATTTTTGCTGATTTTTTTGCTAATTCAGCACTTTTTTTTTGAATTTCAACACCAATGATTGGCGCGGATGTTCTTTTGGTTAAAATTAATGGAATTGGCGCATTACCTGTTCCAATATCTAATATCTTTTTTACATCTTTTCTAATTGAGACAAAAGAAGCTAAACAAAGTGTGTCTAATGAAAAACTAAAGCCCTTTTCGTCTTGGTATATTTTTATATCTTCATTGCCAAAAATTAAATTATTTTTTGTCATCTTTTTCAATCGTTACTATTTCGCCATTATTTAATTCTACGTTATATGACCGTTTCATACAATCAACTTTAATAACTTTCCCTTTACCATATTCAGTGTTAATAACTGAATTAACTTTCGGCATTTGTTTTTTACATTTTTCATAATAATCGTTTTCATAATTTAAGCAACAAAGTAATCGCCCACAAACACCATTAATTTTATTGGGATTTAAAGCTAAGCCTTGATTTTTAGCCATATTGATCGAAATATTATCTAATTTAGTTAAAAACCTTGAACAACAAAGTTCCTGACCGCAAGAACCAAGTCCACCTGTTTCTTTAGCTTTATCACGAACACCAATTTGAATTAATTCAATTCGCGTTTTAAATTCTTTGGCTAATAGTTTTAATAAGTTACGAAAATCAACGCGATTATCGGCAAAAAAAGTAAAAGTTAATGTTTCTTTATCAAATGAATAACGAGCTGCTACTAAATGCATTGCTAGTTTTTCAGAAGCGACTTTTTCCCGACAAATTTTTAAAGCTTCTTTTTCTTCGTCGGCTATTTTTTCCGCTTTTTTGATGTCTTTTTCGGTTGCTTTTCGTATTACTTGTTCATATTCTTGATTCGCGGTTGGTTGCATTCGTTCAATTTTTCCTATTTGCAACCCTTTAGATGTAGAAACAATCACTTGATCACCAACATGTGCATCTAACTGACCTAGTGAAAAATTATAAGTTCGTGGTTGTTTTGCAAATTTTATTATTGCTATTTTATCCATTGTTTTCCTCCTTAAAGTGCCAAAACATTTTATCTAATATTAATTTTTGATTAACATTTTTGTCTATTAATTGCTTTAATTGCATTAAAATTGTTATTTTTTTAACAATTTCAGCTGTTTTTTGGTTATTTTTTAGCTTTTTTTGGTAAAAATCAATCCAAATGTCAAAAATTTCTCTTAATTCTTGCCTTTCTTTAATTTGTGAAAAAAGTAATTCTTCGGCTTGAATATAAGTCAATTTTGGGTTTTTTTCAAATTTTTCAATAAAGTTTAAAGCAATTTCTGTTATTTTATCATCTTTTTTGGCAATTTGAAAATCATTTAAGTGATATACTTGGCAGCGCGATTTTATTGTCACCATTACCCCCTCAAGATTATCAGTTAATAAAAAAGCCATTACCTTATCAAAAGGGTCCTCTAAAAATTTTAATAAGGTATTTGCTGCTGAACTATTTAATCGATCAACATTACAAATTATATAAAATTTATAATCCCCTTCTAAAGGTTTTGTTTTAAATTCTTTTTGCAAATCAGCAATTTGTTCTTTTTTGATAAAAACGCCATCCGGTTTAATAATTTTCAAATCAACAAATATTTCTTTCGTGATTTTATGATTAGCGTTTTCATCAGCTAAAATTTCTTTGATAAACTCTTTAACAAACTCTTTGCTTTGATTTATATTTGGGTTCGAAAATATATACGCATGGTGCATTTTTTGCGTTTTTAACTGATTTTTTAACGTTTTTACCGTATTTTCTTGTGTTTTTTGATATTTTTCTAACATTTTATCACTTTCTACAGCTGTTTTCGTTCTTCAAAGGCTTTTTCTAAGGTAAAGTTATCAATATAATCAATGTCCGCCCCATGAGGAACACCCTGAGCGATCTTAGTTATTTTAATATCTCTATCACCGACTAATCTTGTAATATAAGCCATAGTTGTTTCTCCTTCAATCGTTAATTTTAAAGCAAAGATTAGTTCTTCAATATTTTCTTTTTCAATTCTTTCAATTAAGGGATTGATTAACTGGTCAATTCTTTCATTACCAATCATTGGCGAAACGGGCTCTTCAATGATATGATATAAACCTTTAAAAACATTTAGTTTTTCTAACATTATAATTTTTTTGGCATCTTCAACAATACATAAAGTCTTTTTTTCTCGCGAATGGTCTGAACAAACAAAACATTCGGTTTTTTCAGTAAT
>PWIL01000038.1 GCA_003560455.1 Mollicutes bacterium | reverse complement strand
TTAATACAGGTTTGGGTCCCGGAATAGCTGAAAAAAATGTAATGATGTCCGGTTAATGAATTATCTCCGCAATAACCGGAATGATAGTCCGCGAATTATGGGTGTTGGAATGAATAGTAAGAATTTTAGCATAGTTGCCGGGACTTGAGGTATCAAAGCGTATTTGAATATTTTGTTCTTCTCCGGGTTCAATGGCGTTTCTTGGCCATGAAGGAATTGACAAACCGCAGCTTCCTCTTACATTACTTATCTGGAAAATTTCAGATGATTCATTTATGATCTTTATCTGCACAGATATATAGGATCCCTGCTTTCTGTCTCCTAAGAACAAGGTGTCTGTTCCGGAAATAAATGAAATCTCGTTTCCATCAAAAACAAGAATGTTATCTTTTTCAGAAGCCTGTAAAGCAAATGAAAAACCAACTGTAACCAAAATAGCGAGTAATAATTTCAACCAGGTATCAGGATTGAGAATTTTAAACCATTATAAACACCCCGAAATTACTACAAATTTGGCAGGTAATAATCAGGAATCTTCTTTATAATTATTTTTAACACAGGATAAAGACTACCAGTTCATTTGAATTGACGAGCGCAACATGTACTCGTTAATGCGGCCATGATGTGCCATAAAATCATGCCTGTAGTAATTGTTGTCATACCTTAACCGGAATGAAAAATAATTCAAAAACGGATACTGTATCTCTCCAAAAATACCCAGACGGTTGTCATTGAAATGAGCATTGTGGTAATTTATGCCCAAAGTAGTAAACATTTTTCTGAATAATGTTGCTGAAAGCGAAAAATCGCCACCTATCATATCAGATTGCACCTGCTGATACTCCGTTTCCATATAATATACGCTGATGGTTGATGATAAAGGGAAAGGGAAATATGCCGACTGCGTGAGTACGTATTGGTTCATGGCAAAAAAGTTTGCGGCAAGCGGGTTCTCGTTACTGCTGGAATTATAAGTAAGAGAAGTGGCAAGGCCAAGGTTTTTTATTCCATAATTATACCCTGTTATAACCGACAAAGCATCAATGGTATTTTCAATGCTTGCATACTTCTGGTCATGACGGGTAAATACAATATTTAAAAAGGGTAGCCGGCGAAAACGCAATTGAAGATTAGTACTGATTGCCTCAAGCGAAACTTCAGGCGAACCTTCCCATATATCATGATTACTGTCGGTTCTGTAATCAATGCTTGCAGTTACCTGATTTTGAAAAAGTCTTTGCTCAGCAAGAAAAGCATACCTTATCAGATTTGTTCTCAAAAATGGTGCTCCCATGGAGTAATAAGCCGGGTCGATGCTTCGCGTGGAAGCACGCAGGCGGGTGGAGCGGTTAAAGAGGTGCATTGTGGCGTTCACATTGTAGGCCAGGCCGTATCTTGAGCTTAAAGTTGGTTGAAGAAAATCAGGAACCTGTTCCAAATCGGGTTCATTCAGCTCAAGGGGTTGCATGGTATTATCCCTGGTGTGGTTAGATACAGCAACTTCGCCATCAATAACAAATCTTTGTTTGAAAAACTGAAGCCGCATGGAGGAGCCCAATACAAAATTGCTTCGTGGGGTAAACTGGTTTAAAGCAGTAGTTTCAGGAAAACCATCAAAATCATCAACCGCTCTCAATGCCATGATTTGAAAATTTGATGCATATGATCTGCCTATCCCAAGCCTTCCTGCAACAAATTGCTGACGATACCCTGTAAGTTCATTACCCAGAAACATCTCATTGCGGCTGACACCCGCGGTAGCACCTATTTGAAGAATGCCGGGATTTACCATCACATTGCCCCCTTCTATTTTGATACCGTTTAATATAAGCGGCGAGTAGTAAGGATAAACAGTTCCTACAGCGAGTTCATTTACGCCAAAAAACAATCTTCTTTCACCCGTAAATAAATTGTATTCATTGAGCTTCCTCCTTAAAACCCCCGGATCGGCAAGTGAAGCGTAGTCAAACTCTTGCAGATCACTTAATCTGCCATCATTTATCAGTTGTTCTTTAAAACTCATCAACTCATCCTTTCGTGAAAGCAGATTTTCAAACTCTTCCTTTTTCTGAGCAATTTCCTGCATCTGTTCAACTCGTGTTTTGAGGCGGTTATAATTCTGCATCTGAGCCTCAAGCTGATTCAGTTCTTCTATATCAGCCTGACCGACAAGGTCCAGCGAATCTCTTCGTTGTTCAAGTTGCACCAGCAAAATATTAAGGCTGTCAATTATCATTAAACGATCTTCTTCCGATTCCGAATCTTCAAAAGAAAGGCTTTCATACACTTCAATGTTTTTAATGATATATGTCCTTCGGGTTTCATAGTCCAGTTCTACGGCGCGTTGTCGGGTTGATTGCCTTATGCTGTTTGCCCTGTCAACAATGGCAGTGATATTCATATTGCTTAGATCTTCATTCAACTGATCCATATCAGCCAGTTGCTCAAATTCTTCCTGTAGGCCTGAATCTTCCGACAGCCTTTCGATGCTCTCCAGCTCTGCCAGTTTTTGCAATTCTCCGATATTTGTCAATTGCCTGAGTTGCTCATCTTCTTCTACCCTTTCTGTTACCAGTGTTCTCAAATTGTTTTTAAACTGTACCTCATCAAACTGCAGGCTCAGTGCATTCATGTTTTGCAGATAATGGGTACGTTCAGTTGAGTAAAATGCTCTGAACTGAAAAGGAAGCACAGACAAAGAGACTGTAGAATTTATGTCGGCCCTGATGTAATCTCTCGGGATTTGCTGGAAGGGGTTTGTCTGGCTGGCATAAAATCCTTCAATGTAACTGTTGCCAGAAAACCGTATATGTTGTGAAACCTGATCTGCCGGTCTTCCAATATCGTCCTGCATGGGATTGACTACCTGGTGATCCCTGCAATCTTCCGATACCAGTGTCTGATCCTCCTCCAGTTTTATGCGCACGCAAACCCGGTATTCTCCTTCAGGAAAATTGGCTGTACGGGCATAAATCTGCCGGGCTTCAGCCATGGGGTATTCCTGGCGTATCACCTGCACATTCAGGGGGTTAATCCTTGTAATGCCCTG
>PWIL01000083.1 GCA_003560455.1 Mollicutes bacterium | reverse complement strand
TCAAAACATAACAAAGCGGTTCGTGCGATCGGGTTGAAATTGGTTGCGAATGGTTTTGATCCAGCCCCGCCGCACAACCGCCGAACCGTTAGGCAACCATAGTAAAAGCCTCCATGATTAGAAAAATAATCCTGATAATTGGTTATCATTCTAATTAAAGTTGAACGAATCATAGATCATCTAATTCTAAATGTGGCATAATTTACCCTATCGTTGGAGGAGAAAGCTGGCAGAGTGGATTATTCACTTCAAATCATTTCAAGCAGCCCTTTCCTTTAAGCTTCGGTTTCTGCAAGATGATCTTTACGAATTTAATCGAAAAGCGACTCCGTGGCTGCATGGTTTTTCAATACTGTTGAGTGTCGCTGTTTTTGCTTCACTTCTTGTTCCACTTTTTTTTACTGAAGAACAGGGATATTTACAGCTTACCCGACTCATTGATCAATCACTGCTCATTGCTTTCGGAATTTATTTTTATACACGATTACTGATTACTCCAAAAAGGGTTCAGTTTTTACAATCACGTTGGCCCGAAGGCATTGCAGCGACTCTTGCATTGATCTTTGGTATCGAATTAATGGTAGTGGAAGAGGCGTATATCCTTCATCTGTTAAATCAAATCGGCCTTACAGGTGCAGAACAGACCCTTCTTATTCTGATTCAAATTTATCTCGTATTTCTGGTCATCATTAAAGTAATACAGGTTATACCGGAGATTCTGGCCAAAAATATCAATCCGGCTCGCCTGGTCTTACTTAGCTTTTTCTCTGTGATCGTGGTCGGTATGCTTTTGCTCATGCTGCCAGCTGCTACAGTAGACGGTATGGGTCTAAACTTCATTGATGCCCTGTTCATGGCGACCAGTGCTGTTTGTGTTACCGGATTGATTGTCGTAGATACCGCCACACATTTAACGATGTTTGGTCAGGGTGTGATTTTAGTGCTAATTCAGTTAGGTGGAATAGGTGTGGTTACATTTGCAACGTTTCTTGCAATGTATCTATCAGGTGGATTCAGTCTTTCCGAGCGCAACGTTTTAAAGGAAACCATTTCCGGTGAAGAAGTGAATACGATATCCAAAACAATGAAACGTATAGTGGTTTTAACGTTTTCAGTAGAGTTCATTGGGTTTATAGCATACTTCATCAGTTGGTCCGAGGCAATTCCCGATACCGGTGAGCGCCTATGGTTTTCACTTTTTCACACTGTTTCTGCTTTTTGTAACGCTGGGTTTTCGGTCTTCACCAATAGCCTTTCCGATCCGATGAACGCCACTTTTCTGCCGATAAACATTACGACGATGGTATTGGTCATTATTGGTGGACTTGGATTTACTACAGTTTGGGAATCGATCAATCGTATTACCGGAGAGAGTAAGCGAAAACAGTTTTCGATTCACAGTATCATTGTATTTCGTATGACAGGCTTCCTCATAGTGGCTGGCGCTCTACTTGTATTGATTCTTGAATGGAACGGAGTTCTTGCCGGTTATTCATTTGGAGATAAATTATTACTATCAACATTTCAAAGTGTGACTTCACGTACAGCAGGCTTCAATACATTGGATACCGGAGCCTTAAGTGCCGGAGCCACGATGATTGTCGTGATGTTGATGGTGATTGGGGCTTCTCCATCATCCACCGCCGGGGGATTAAAGACAACAACGATCTATGTACTCTACAAAGCGGTGGTTGCGAATGTTATTGGCAGCGATCGTGTAGAAATTGCCAATCGAACCGTCCCAAATGCGGTAGTACTCCGGGCAATTACAGCCGTATTTCTTGCAATAGTGGTGATGATCATCGGGCTGATACTGTTGACTATCTTCGAAGAGTTTCCATTTATCGATATTTTATTTGAGCAGGTCTCTGCATTTATGACAGTAGGACTTTCACGGGGAATTACCGACAGCCTCAGTGATCCGGGTAAATTGATCATTATTTGTTCGATGTTTGCCGGACGGGTGGGAATGCTAACAGTAGCTGTAGCCTTTGCTCATAAAACAACAAGCAGAAACTATAAATATCCTGAAGAATCCGTAATGGTTGCGTGATTTTTTATCTTATTACTAATCAATTGAATTATGGCTAAAGAAACCTCACCACAAATTGCAGTTATCGGCCTTGGAGCATTTGGAATGGCCCTTGTAAAAACGCTTGCCAAAGAAGGGGCTGATGTTACCGCTGTTGACAATAACATGGATCACCTTGAGGAGGTGAAAAATATCACATCGAATGCCATCTGCTTTGATTCAACAGATCCGGTTCAATTGAAATCTCATGGCATCACTGAAGTTGATATTGCAGTTATTGCTATTGGCGAAAGTTTTGAACCCGTTGTGTTGATATCAATGGAATTAATCAAAGCCGGCGTCAAGCAGGTGTACGCCAGAGCAAATTCAGAAACCCAGGAACAGATTTTAAGAAAAATAGGTGTTACTGAAATCATCCATCCTGAACGTCAGGTGGCTGAAAGAATGGGGATTACCCTACATCGAAAAGGTATGGAAGATCTTCTGGAAATTGGAGAAGGGTTGTCCATTTTCGAAGTAAATGTGCCTGATTCGATGATCAACCATACACTGAACGAACTAAATCTACGTAAAAGATACGGTGTAAATATTTTAACCATTAAACGTCTCAACATCGAAACGTCGGAAGGAATAAAAAAAAATACATATCGCTCGGTTGGCATTCCGGATGGGGCAACCAAGCTAAAAAAAGGAGACAAAATTGTGTTGCTTGGAAATAAAAGAGATTGTGATAAAATGCTTGAATTAAACTAAAACAGATATTTTGATAACGGGCTTTTGACGAATAATGAAATCGAAGAATCCGTAATAAAGTATCGTTACTGGTTGCCTAACAAAGCAAATCAAGCGGGCGCGTTTGCGTTTAGATGTTTACATTCAAGTACTTAGCCGCGCCGCTTATTTGCTAGACCGTTATATGGCTTAATTCCTTCATTAAAATACAATGCCTGAGAGACTTATTTACATAGCGATTGCATTTCTCTTCATATCTTGTCAACCGAATAAGAACAAGCCCCAAACTG
>PWIL01000006.1 GCA_003560455.1 Mollicutes bacterium | reverse complement strand
GAGCTTTTCGCTTGATGCGGGAATAATTGAAGTAAACAACATCGGCCAACAAATTTGTCCTGGAGAAATTGAGCCTCAAGTTACGCTATTTAACTTCGGCAGCGACACACTATTTTCAGTAAAAGTGTTTTACTACTTGAACAATAACCCTTTGGACAGCATCCTTTGGCAAGGGGGGCTTCCTCAATTGGAAGCTGAAACAGTACAACTGCCGGAAATCAACTTAACTGAAGGATTGGGGGAATTATTGGTATTCAGTTCTCAACCAAATGGAATGCAGGACGAAAACCCCTCCAATGACAGCCTCCAAATTGAATTTGAGGTGATTAGCCCGGATTTAAAATTGACCCTCAGCCTGGATGATCACCCGGAAGAGGTAGATTGGGCAATATTAAATTTCTCCGGTGATACTGTAATTTACGGTGGGAATTATACCGAGGCCGGACAGACATACGAGTATGAATTCTGCAAATCAGATCCCTGTCTCATTTTTGAAATAAACGACTCAGGTGGGAATGGAATCTGCTGCGACTCAGGCGAGGGGTTTTACCTTATCAGCCGAATATCTACCGGGGACACTATCGCATTCGGAGGCGAATTTGAATATCATGAAACCGCCTACATCTGTGGAGAAGAATCCACAGTACCGAACAACCCGGACAACTTTATCACCACCTGGCAGACCGACTTGCCCGGCTCTAGTGCAGACCACCAGATCATTATTCCCACAAATGAACATGAAACCTATCTCTACAATGTGTACTGGGAAGAAGTCAATAACCCTTCCAACAATGGCTTTGTATCTGGACTGACCGGCGATGGAACCATTGATTTTCCACAGCCTGGGACATTTCAGATTCAGATATCGGGTTTGTTTCCGCAAATTAGATTTAATAATACCGGAGACAGGGACAAAATTATCTCCATCGACCAATGGGGCACTAATGAGTGGGCCTCTATGTATCGAGCTTTTTTCGGTTGCTCAAACCTTGCGGGACAAGCAGTCGATTATCCTAACTTGAATCTTGTGACAGATATGGAGTGGATGTTTAGTGGTGCCACTTCTTTTAATCAGGATATTGGAAATTGGGATGTGAGTAGTGTCATTAATATGAATTTCATATTTCAACAGGCTTCTTCTTTCAATCAAAATATTAATGATTGGGATGTGAGTAATGTAACAACTATGTTACATATGTTTAGTGGTGCCACTTCTTTTGATCAAGATATCGGAAACTGGGATGTTAGTAGCGTAACTAATATGCGATTTATGTTTTTTAATGCGCAGGCTTTTAATCAGAATATTGGAAACTGGGATGTGAGTTTTGTAACCAATATGCAAGTCATGTTTGCCAACGCCACTTCTTTTAATCAGGATATTGGAAATTGGGATGTGAGCAATGTAAGTAATATGCGTGAGATGTTTATGCAGGCGACCTCTTTCAATCAAGATTTAGGCGATTGGAATGTAAGTAACGTGAGTGATATGAAAAGTATGTTTTTTGGAGCTAGCGTTTTTAATCAAAATATTGGCTCATGGGATGTTATCAATGTTATAAATATGAATCAGATGTTCTTATTTGCAACATCTTTTAACCAAGATATTGGAAATTGGGATGTAAGTAATGTCGGTAGTATGAATTTGATGTTTCAACAGGCCTCATCTTTTAATCAAAATATTAATAATTGGGATGTGAGTAATGTGACATCTATGGCACAAATGTTTAGTGGTGCCACTTCTTTTGATCAAGATATCGGAAACTGGGATGTTAGTAGCGTAACTAATATGCGATTTATGTTTTTTAATGCGCAGGCTTTTAATCAAGATATTAGTACCTGGGATGTGAGCAATGTAAAATATATGGAACAAATGTTTGACCTGGCCGAATCTTTTAATCAGACTTTAGGAGAATGGGACCTCAATAATGCTGAGAATTTGGAAGGTATGTTTATTTCAACAGGCATCTCTTGCGAAAATTACGATAAAACCCTGCTGGGATGGAGTCAAAATTCCAATACCCCTGACAGTTTGAATCTGGGTGCAATAGGACTCTCATACTCCCAACCCGGTCAAAGTGCAAGAGACAGCTTGATTTCAAGGGGATGGAGTTTTGAAGGGGACGGCTTTGAGTCAAATTGCTATCCCTTCTATTATTCGGTTTCCGGCAGCATCAGCAGTTGGGCTGATGTTCCTGTCAACAATGTTGAATTTGTAACTGAAGGAGATACTACCTATTCCACTTATGGAGATAGTGCAGGAAACTATGCAGCAGAGGTACTCAATCAAGGTACATGGAATATTGTTCCCGAAAAAAATGAACACTGGACGGACGGGGTTTCGACATTGGATTTAATCATGACTCAACAGCATATTGTCGGACTAAACCATTTTGAAAGTCCCTATCTACACATTGCAGCTGATGCCAATAACGATGGTTTTATAACCACCTTGGATCTCGTCCTTCTCCAAAATCTGATTCTGGGGATTACCAATGAAATCATCGGGAACACAAGCTGGCGATTCATTCCAACTTATCATGTCTTTAATGACCCCGATAATCCCCTGGTTGAAACATGGCCGGAATCTCGAACCTATATGGACCTGGACAGCAACCTGGTTGATCAGGATTTTGTCGCGGTGAAAATCGGGGATGTAAGTGGCGATGCTGGAGAGTCAGGACTAAGAACCATTAAACCAGTTGCAGAAATCAAATCAGAAATCATCGAAAATGGCGAACACCGTGAATTGGTGATAAGGGCAGCGGAAGATTTGGAAATCTTCGGATACCAAATGGAATGGCAGCTATCATCTATGAATATAGAAATACTTGAATTTGTAGTAGAGCACTCCGTACTGCCAAAAATCAATACCAACAATTTTTACTACATGCCGGATGATGGGATAATCAGAGCCAATTGGTGGAAGGAGAAACCCCACCGGCTTAATAAAGGTGAAGAACTGTTCCGTATTAAAGTGAGGGGAAATTCAAGTGAAATTGTTAACAAATTACAATTGATGTCTCGAGGTAGTCTTTGGCATTCAGAGGCCTATATTG
>PWIL01000171.1 GCA_003560455.1 Mollicutes bacterium | reverse complement strand
GGGTAAATTATCATTGGTACCTGAAAATCATCCATTTCTTGAAGAAAGCATGCACCATCATGTATAGAAGTTTGATAAGCTGAAGATAAGAGGACCAACTATAATGCAGGTTTCATAACGAATTTTACATTTTTATTAAGGAAAACAAAATATAATAATGAAGAACATTTTATTAATCCTTGTATCAACTCTTGTTGTGTTCACATCAATGGCGCAACGTGGACAAGGTTACGCCCCCCAGCCCGAAATAGGCATCGTGGAGAAACTTGACGAATTCATTCCCGATGATATTTACATCATTAATACAGATGGTGAAAGAGAGAATCTCATGTCGCTGCTCGACAAACCCACTGCCATTGCCATAGTTTATTACCGTTGTCCTGGCATTTGCAGTCCGTTTATGACTTCTGTTGCCGAAGTTGTGCAGAACAGTGGCATGGAAATAGGCAAGGAATACCAGATTCTCAACATCAGTTTTGACCCTACAGAAGGAACAAACCTGTCAATAGCCAACCAGAACAGTTATCATATGCTCATCAGTAAAGACTTTGATCCTGATGGATGGCGGTTCTTTACAACAGATAGTTTGAATTCCAGAAAACTCACTGACGCTGTAGGTTTCAATTACAGAAGGCAGGGGCTTGACTTCCTGCATACCTCGGCATTAATATTTTTGAGTGATGAAGGAAAAGTAACTCGCTACCTGCATGGCACCTATTTCCTTCCTATGGATCTGAAACTGGCAGTGGTGGAAACTGCTGAGGGTAAATCAGGCCCATCCATGAGTCGATTGCTTTCTTTCTGCTATTCCTATGATCCGGCCGGGCAAGCTTATGTATTTAACGTAACAAGGGTTGCAGGAATAATAATTCTGTTTTTTGCAGTAATGATCTTCCTGGTTCTGGTGCTTAAACCCAAAAGAAAAACAACAAATTAAAACCTATTTTAACTCATAAGTATGTCTGAAACAACAACATCTAAACACGTAAGTTTCCTTGAATACAAAGGAAAATACAAAGGCATTCTGGGATGGATTCTCTCCACCGACCACAAACGTGTAGGGCTACTCTACCTTTATACCATGCTTGGGTTCTTTTCTCTGGCAGCGATCCTGGGCCTTCTTATGAAGATTCAGCTTATTGCCCCGGGTTATACGATTATGGGACCTCAGGCTTACAATGCCATGTTTACAGTGCACGGTATCATCATGATTTTTGTCATCGTAATACCTGGTCTGCCAGCGGTATTTGGAAACTTCTTCCTCCCTCTCATGATAGGAGCAAAAGATGTGGCCTTTCCGAGACTAAATCTGGCCTCATGGTGGTTATACATTATCGGGATACTTGTAGTGGTTTCCTCACAGTTTTTGGGAGGCTGGCCCGACACCGGATGGACCTTTTATGCGCCCTATAGCTTCCGCACACCGGCCAATGTATTGCCAGCACTTTTCGGAGCCTTCATTATGGGTTTTTCATCTATTCTTACAGGTATCAACTTTGTAGTTACCATACACAGGATGCGTGCCCCGGGTATGACCTGGTTCAAAATGCCCCTTTTCCCGTGGACACTTTATGCCACAGCCTGGATTCAGGTGCTTGCAACACCGGTCATCGGCATCACCCTGCTGCTTACGGTAATGGAAAGAGTTTTAGGTATTGGCGTATTTGATCCTGCACTGGGTGGTGACCCTATTCTTTACCAGCACCTTTTCTGGATCTATTCACACCCTGCCGTTTACATTATGATTTTACCGGGTATGGGAGCCATAAGCGAAATTCTGCCAGTATTTTCAAGAAAACGAATTTACGGATATAAAGCCATTGTGCTTTCTTCACTGGCCATAGCCTTTGTAGGATATTTTGTGTGGGGCCACCATATGTTTACATCAGGTATGAGCGGAAGGGCTCTCTATGCATTTAGTTTTCTCACTTTCCTTGTCGCCATACCTTCGGCCATCAAAGTGTTTAACTGGGTAGCTACCATGCATAAGGGTTCGCTGAATCTTCAGACTCCCTTTTACTGGGCAACATCATTCATTTTTGTATTTATGATTGGTGGTTTAACGGGGTTGGTTCTGGGTTCATTGGCAACCAATGTGCATGTACATGATACACACTTTGTTGTGGCGCACTTCCACTTTATTGTATTTGGTGGAACCGGATTCTCATTTATGGCAGCTCTGCATTACTGGTTCCCTAAAATGTTTGGTCGAATGTACGATGTGGGCTGGGCAAATATAGGCTGGGCAACATTTTTTGGCGGCTTCTTAACTCTCTATCTGCCCATGTTTGCACTTGGTTTGCAGGGAATGCCAAGAAGATATTATGATTACCTTCCCGAATTTCATACTGGAAATATCATCTCGTCACTTGGAGCTATCCTTTTGATCGCTGGTGCAATGATTGTTATTGTTAATCTCGTTCGGTCCTCACGTTTGGGTGAAAAGGTCACCGATAAAAACCCATGGGGTGGTAAAACCCTTGAATGGGAAACCGACACTCCACCCACTCTTGAAAACTGGGAAGAAATACCAACAATATCCGATTCACCTTACGAATATAAATAAGCAGGCTATATGGAAAAACACGATGAACATACGGCACATGTGCACCGCGACGATGAAGGCGATAAGCTGGGAATGTGGTTATTTATTTTTACCGAATTGTTGCTTTTTGGTATGCTATTTCTTATGTATGCAGTATATCGCTTCAGGAACCCTGTTGCCTTTCAACTCGGAGGCGATGAACTCGATGTCTTCATAGGAACCTTCAACACCGTTATTCTGCTTATCAGTTCTGCCACCGTGGCTATGTCGATTTCAGCCATTCAGAAAGGGAAGAAAAAACAGGCATTAATATTACTGGGGATTACCCTATTCATTGCGGTGCTTTTTCTTGTAAATAAATATTTCGAATGGGGTGCCAAAATCGAATACGGCTTTTATCCGGGCAGCGAGCTGCTTCATGAACTTGGACACGGTACTACCTTGTTTTTTGGCTTGTATTATATGATGTCGGGCTTACACGCACTGCATATCCTGATAGGTATCGGCCTTTTTGTTTAT
>PWIL01000014.1 GCA_003560455.1 Mollicutes bacterium | reverse complement strand
GATTGAAGCCGGCAAGGTGGGAATAAGAAGCGGAATGTACATGGCATCAACCGATGAGGTATATCTTACTGTGAAAGGAAAAGGCGGAGATGCTGCTACCCCCCATCTTACAATTGATCCGGTACTGATAGCTTCCCATATTGTGGTGGCATTGCAACAGATCGTTAGCCGCAACAATACTCCATGGATTCCCACTGTCCTTTCTTTTGGACGTATCATTGGAGACGGCCGTATGAATGTTATCCCAGACACCGTTACCCTTGACGGTACTTTTCGCTCCTTTGATGAGAACTGGCGCGTGGAAGCTCATAAAAAGATCAGAGAAATAGCCATGGGAGTGGCAGTAAGCATGGGCGGAAACTGCGAAGTAGAGATCAAAGAAGGGTATCCATTTTTAAAGAATGATGAACACCTGAGTAACCACTTTCGAGAATATGCTTCTGAATATCTGGGTAAGGAAAACATCATAGAACTTGACCTTGCCATGACCGCCGAAGATTTTGCTTTTTACTCACAAAAAATCCCTGCCTGCTTTTACCGCCTTGGAACTGGTAACAAAGCAAAAGGCATCACATCCAATGTACACACACCTACCTTCAACATTGATGAAAAAGCCCTGGAAACCGCTATGGGTCTGATGGCCTGGGTAGCGGTGCGTGAACTTTCAAACTAAAAATTCCAATCCATCAGCTTTTTTTATCAATTGATTTTCTATTAACAGATAAATCAATGAATTATTTGGTTATAGGATGATAGCTGTTTTTTAACAACTTTCAATCATTCTCTTCTATATATTTCTGATTTCCAGAATATCAGCTCTAATTGTCATAAAAAATTATAGAGATTCCTTAATCTTTAGTTAATAAACACTTAAAAAAATTAACAATTAATTAAGTGTTTGTTAAAACATGGTTTTTATTGCCCGCCTACATTTGCTCAATCGATTATTTAATCTTTAATCTATTGTTTCCCCCGGAAATTCAAACACTATTATAACAATCAAAAATCATAATTAAAAATTAATTAAAACAAACCGAAATGAAATCAAAAAATATTTTAAAAAGTATCTTTTTTGTTTTGTGCATATCAATATTTTTGCTGCCACATGCAACAGCAAAGTCAAATCATTGGAATAATACAGGAGAAACTGAAAGTGAATTTATGAATACGGGTGAAGTAACAGGCCGTATTACAGATGCTTCCACGGGAGAGTATTTACCGGGTGCGACGGTATTTATCAAGAGTACATCTATTGGAACATCAACCGATATTTATGGTTCCTTCAGGCTGCGTAACGTACCGACGGGTATGCAAACAATTGTAGTGTCTTACCTTGGATTTGAGACTCAGGAAACAAATATTGAGATTGAGCGTGGGGAAACCTACTCCTTCAGCACAACCCTTCAGGAAAGCTTTGTTACCATGGGCGAAGTTGTTATTACAGGCATCATGCGTGGTCAGTCAAGAGCTTTTAACCAGCAAAAAGAGGGTGAAAACGTTAGAAACATTGTTTCCTCGGAACAAATTGAGCGTTTTCCTGACAACAATGTTACCGAAGCCGTTAAGCGCATCCCCGGGGTATCTACCGAGCCCTTACGTGGTGAATCTGCAGCAATCATGATCAGGGGATTACCGGCAAGTTTTCATACGGTTACAATCAACAATCAACGCGTTGCATCAACTGGCGCAACAGATCGTGCCACTAATACCGCCATATTGAATACCGATATGGTTTCTGCCATTGAGGTTACTAAAACCATTACTCCTGACATGGATGCCGATGCTTTGAGTGGCTCCATCAACCTTGTTACCCGCAGGCCTGTTGGCGATTCTCGTATTTTTAATGTAACGGCCGGTTCAGGTTACAACAACATGTCGGGCCGCCCGCAATGGATAGGCTCAGCTACCTATGGAGAACGTCAGGGTAAAATTGACTGGGTTATTAACGGAAATTTCCAGAAGGATAACCGTGCAACTGAAGATATTCGCCACGACTGGGGCTTACAAGACTTTGGAAATGGGAGCCAGGATGTTCTTGCCGGCTTAAGACCATCGTTCTACGAAACAGAAAGACAGCGCATGGGGATTTCAGGACAGTTTGAATATGCCATTTCTGATCGTTCTTCCCTCTACTTCATGGGTAACTTCAACAATTATGATGAATATGAGATCCGGAATGATGCACGACATGGAATCAGCAATGGAGACTATGAATCGGCCAGCCTGGCAACCGGTGCCCGTTACGAAAAAGTTATCCGTGAGTATAACAGGCTTACCGATCTGTATTCGCTAAATGCCGGCGGAAAGCACGATTTGGGCATGGCCACATTGGATTATAATGTTGGATACTCTTTTGGCAGTTTCAATGTACCATTGCGCGAATACTATGCTTTTCGTCACTCTGACAAACCCGACTACGCCCTGGATATCTCCGACCGGGAATTTGGGAAATTTGAAATCGTAAACGGTTTTAATCCCAACGAATATGATAAAATGCGCTTCCGCTATTACGAGCGCAGAAGAGATGATGTAAAAGACAATGATCTGTTTTCTACTGTTAACCTGCAGATTCCTTACAACATTGGCGATTACAATGCATTTATTAAGGTAGGTGGCAAATACTGGTTCAAGACCAAATCAAGGGAAATGCTTGAGCAACGTTGGACTTCCTTCAATGGTGAGAATCCTCTTACCATGGCAATGTTTGCCACAGATGAAGACCGAAATATGATTGGCAACCGCTATTCGTTGGGTGGATCCATTGACTGGGAAAAAGGAAAAGAGTTCTTCAACGCCAACGAAGCAAGCTTCGGACTTAATGAAGATCGTATGCGCGAAAGATCAGACCCCAACAACTATACTGCCCGTGAGACCGTTCTGGCTTCCTATGCACTCACCGATATTTCTTTTGGTCAGTTGCATGTAAATGCAGGTGTTCGTATGGAACAGGTAATCAACAGTTACGAAGGAAACAGGGTGATTTTTGATGAAGGTGGTAATTATAGTGCCACCCAAGCCATAAAAGCAGACGATCAGGATTACATCAACTTTTTCCCCATGGTCAATCTCAAGTATCAGCTTGATATG
>PWIL01000135.1 GCA_003560455.1 Mollicutes bacterium | reverse complement strand
CAATAGCGGTTTCTGTGGTAGTGTGGAGTTTAGTGGTGTTCATATCGTTTGTCATATTTTGAAAGTTATTTGTTGTTTATTCCGCTACTGGTCATATACCACGGGCGTTGTAAACCATATTAAGGACGCAGCGTTTCAAAATAGAATACTCCTGAAAATGGCTTATCGGGTTGAATGTCGAAAAGCCTTGCAACTTCCAACAGGTAGGCTTTCTTTTTAATTGATTTTTCAACCTTTGGATTTTTAGGCAGTTTCTTTAATCTCTCGTGAAGCCCACCCAAAAACCAAGTACGAAAAGTATCTAAGGGTAAACTTCCTTTGTAATGGTTTACGATTTTTTGACATGGAACCATGTTTTCAATATTGTGGTTATTCTCCATCATTACTGTATTTGTCCACCAGTTTCTTATAACGGGGTTTACATGGTCAACTTGCCAATCAGGGAGTAAGTCAGTGCCAGTATAAGCACACTTACCGCCAAATTTTTGCTTAATAATCTCTCTGTTTTTCTTTGAAATATACATAATGAAATACGGTTTACAACATTTAGAATATGATTGACCGCCCACCCACAACAGGCCAGTAACCAAGATATTTTAGGCGGTTAATGATATTCGTTGTTGAACGTAACCGGTGAAAGAGTTCTGTTATGTGTATTGAATTGACTTTGCCGGTTTAAGGAAAGAATTTTGAATGGGAATAATTGGCAAAACCAATGGAAAGTATTTCAGAGAACGATAGAAAAGGGGTGCTGATTTTGGTTTTTGGGACAAGCTTCAGATAGTTATACCGCTGTTTTGCATGTATTTTCGCATAGATATCCCATTACCCTACCGGGGCAGACCAGGCATTACTTTAAATCAAAATCTGCATTGAGCCTTATCGCAGCCTGGGGACTTCCCCTTGATGAAGGCTCGAAGATGGTCACAGTTTCCAAAAGCGCTTTTTTACACTTAGGACAAAGCAGGGGATGGCGGCCAAATATGTGCCCGAACAATTCCCACCATTTTAGATGCTTAACCGAAGGTGGTGCAATGGCCTGAAGTGAATCGCGGGCACTGGCCAAATCACCTTTTTTAGCCTTGGAGCTCATAATGCCGTAATGGCGTATTTTCATAAACCCCTCTGGCAATATGTGCATGGCAAATCGTCGCAAAAACTCTGGGGCACGCAAAGTCATTTCGGATTTTCTTGAATGTCTGTAATCCAGCCATGAAAACCGCACCCTATCATTGCTGATATCCTTGATACGATGGTTGCTTATGGCTATGCGGTGGGTGTATCGCCCCAGATACTCCAGCACCTGCCCAGGGTTAAGCATGGGCCTTTTGGCAAAAACCACCCATTCTTTGTTATAAAAAGGGTGCAGGTATTTCTTGCTTTTGTCAAATCGTGGGTGCATGGTAATAATGCCCTGCTGGTCAAGGTCGATGAGCCCATCGGTAAAAATTCCGCGAAATACTTTACTCAATGCTTTAACGGGAAACAGGTATTTGCCCTTGCTTTTGGTATGGCGCCATTTACCTTGCGGTGTAATGCCCCCTGCCGGGATGATGCAGTGAATATGATTATGAAACATCAGGTTTTGTCCCCAGGTATGCAGAATGGCTATCATGCCGGTTTTAGCACCAAGGTGCCGGTGATCAGATCCAAACTTTTTTATGGTTTTCCATACACTTTGAAAAAGCAGATTGTACATGGGTACCGGGTGATTGATAAAGAGATCGTTGACCTTTTCAGGGATGGTAAACACGGTATGAAAATACTGTACCGGCAGCAGGTCTTCTTCGCGGTATGCAATCCATTTTTCTCTTTTAAACCCGTTGCATTTGGGGCAATGGCGATCCCGGCAGCTGTTGTAGGCAATGTGCCGGTGATCACACCGGGGGTTTTGGCACTTTTGTTCGTGGTAGCCCAGGGCCTGGGTGCGGCACTGCGATAGATTGGTAAAAACCTTTTTCTGGTGACTGTTGAGCTTTCCCTGCCCTTGAAGGATATGGCGGTGACTATTGATTACATCGGCCACATCGAAGATGGGTTTGGTGTAGCCCATCACAAAAGGTAATCAAGGGGTGATACAATTGGCTTGCCCTGCACCTGGCAATTCTGCTGAATATAGTTCATGGTGGTACGGATATCATCATGACCCATTAGCTTTTGTATGCTTACCAGATCGGTACCCACTGCCAAAAGATGCGATGCGAAACTATGGCGTAGGTTGTGAAAGGAAACGGGTTTTTGTATCCCGGAGCGCTTGAGTGATTCTGTAAAACACCATCGCAAACCCTGCTCGCTATAGCGTGAACCTGCATTCCTTCCATTAAACAGGTAAACCTTGGGATTGTATTCCAGATAATAGTTGCGTAGCGAACCCAGCATTTTGCGCGAAAGCAAGGTGTACCTGTCCTTGGCCCCTTTGCTGTTTTCGATGCGCAGCAAGCAGTTGGTAGAATCAATGTCGGTAAGCTTAAGGTTAGCAATCTCGTTTCTGCGCAAGCCCCCGCAGTAAGCGATCTTTAGCACCATCTCTGCCTTCATGCTCACCGCCGAAGCAAATAGTTTTTGCATCTCTTTTCCCGTGAGAATCAAAGGGAGCTTTCGTGTTTTCTTGGGATACGGGACATCCTGTATTACATCTGTGCGTTTATAAACACGCTTGTACACATAGCGTATACCTTGCAGGTAGTTTCTCACCGTTTCACGGCTTGCCTTATTGTGCTTAACCAGGAGGGAAAGAAAATCTAAAATGTCCTGTTCCTCCAGTTCATGGGGCAACCTTGAGGTAAAGATGCATAGCTGTTTGATGGAATTCAGGTAGCTCTTGATGGATGAGCCGGCGAAATGCTCAATCTCCATGCGTAATTGCACAGTTTTTAAGAGTTCATCTACATTTTGAGGAAATTCATTAACTTTTTTTTCATAATTTTGAATGTTAGATTAATACATAAAAAACGCTCTAAATTACTAATTACCAGAAACTACCGACGTCAGGAGGTTTAGTTCAACATCGTATAGAAGTGCTCCTGCTCACCAAATGCATCTATCACCTCATCCGGAACGAGTTTGTGATAGACCCTTGTAAAGCCGGGATGTTCT
>PWIL01000027.1 GCA_003560455.1 Mollicutes bacterium | reverse complement strand
CTGATTACAAGTCAGTTGCTCTACCAATTGAGCTATTCCGGCTGGTGGGCGATACTGGACTCGAACCAGTGACCCCTTGCTTGTAAGGCAAGTGCTCTAACCAACTGAGCTAATCGCCCAAACTTGCTTGACGTAATTAAATATATCACTTATAGATATTTTTGTCAATAAAATACTGATAACTTTTTACTAGTTTTTAAAAGGGCTTGACACCAAAACGAATATTCCAAAAGTTATTAAAAAAATATTCCAAAAATGGGCTCTTATGCTATTATAGCATAATCTTAAAAAAATAAAATGCTTTTTTGCATTTACTAGACAACTATTTTATACTATAATAAACATAGAGGTGAATTATGAAAGAAGAAGAAAAAATTATTGAAGTTATCAACAAAATAAAACCCTTTGTCCAAAGTGATGGTGGCGATATTGAATTTGTTAAATACGAAGACAATAAAGTCTTTGTTAAATTATTAGGCGCGTGTCAAGGATGTTCAATGGCTCACGTGACATTAAAAGAAGGGGTTCAAACAGCAATTCAAGAAGAAGTTCCAACAGTACTTGAAGTAATTAATGTCAATGATTAAAAAAGATTTTAGCGCCATCGCCAAACAAAAATTAATTAATAGAGGTGTTAATTTAGACGATATCGCTAACTTGGTTTTTGATTTGCAAAAACCCTACTGCCCGACCGTTCAAAAAGATGCCTGTCTTGAAGCAGTAGAAAACGTGTTAGCAAAAAGAGAAGTCGCCTTTACAATTTTAACCGGTATCGAACTAGACATGGCAGCCGAAAAAAATCACCTGAATGAAATGAACCAAATTATTCTAGATGATTATTCCTTATATGGCATTGACGAAATTATGGCCCTAAGCATTGTCAACGTTCACGGTTCAATCGCTTTGACTAACTTTGGTTATTTAGACAAAACAAAACCAGGTATTGTTGGCTTTCTTGAAGAGGAAGGAAAAAAAGACAATATTTGTCATACTTTTTTAGACGATATTGTTTGCGCTATTGCCTCCTCAGCCGCCAGTAAAATTGCTCACGATTACGAAGATAACAAAATATAAAAAAACTATGATTTTTCAATCATAGTCTTTTTTTTATTCGCTTAATACTTTTGCCAGTTTATCTAATTTTGCCTTAAGGTCTTCAATATCTTTTCTTAAAACATCATTATCTTTTTTCATTTCTTCAAACATATGCTCATATTTTTCAACTGATTCATTTGTTTTATCTTCACCAACTGTTTCCGGTTGAATTTGACTTACTTCCTCTTTAGTTGGCATTTCTGGTTCAGCTGGTTTTTCTTCTTCGGCTGGCTGTTCTGCTTCAGCTGGTTTTTCTGGCTCTTGTGGTTGTTCTGCTTGTTGAACTTCCTCTGGTTTTACTTCTGGAAACTCTGTTGATTGATCTGGCGTTGCCACTTCTTCCTTTGTTTCTGCTTGTGGCGCAGCACTACTATCACCAAAGCCTGGTGCTTCCTCTGCCTTTGCTTGCTCATCAATTCCTAAATTAAAATCTTGTTCAGGTTGTTTAGCTTCTGGTTGAGCTTCAGCAGATGGTTGTGGCGCTGGTTCTGGTTGAGAAGTCTCTTCTGTTTTTTCTTCTTCAACAAACACTTTTTGATTTGCTTTTAATAAAGAAACTAAACTCTTTGATAACTTAAACGCACGATATTCATTAACAGTTACCCCATCAATTTTTTTATAATCTAAATCATCAACCGTTAAATTTCCTTCTTGGTTGCCTTTAATAATTTTTTTAATTTCTTCTTTAACCGCATTCCATTCTTCATCATTAATAGCCACCCCGCTACCATCTTGAATTTTAGTTCCATACAATTTTAAATCATCTTGTTCATCAGCTTCATTTAATGAATAAAGTAAATAATTTCCATTATTTAACTGAAAATATCGCATTACTTCTACTTCTTGCGAATCACCATTTACATCTAAAACTTTTAACATTTTATTCCTCCTTTTTACTCTCTTTTACAATTATACATTCTTTTCTTTTTTTTTTCAACTCTTTCAGAAAAAAAAGAAAATTTTTATTTTCTTTTTCTGATTTCCACAATTAACTTATCCTTATTTAATTTGCTATAGCCCTTAATTTTCATTTCTTTAGCTATTTCCCTTAACTCAGCCACTGTTTTATTTTCTAAATTGTTTTTTGAAAGATCGTTATCCAACGAACCTTTTTTAGCTAACAATTCAATTTGTTCTTGGTTTAAAGTTTCTTTTTTAACTAAAGTATTTGCAATTAAATCAAGCAAATCACGATTCTCGGTAATTATTTTTTTAGCCGCATCATAACGTTCAGAGATAATTTTGCGGATTTCTTGGTCAATTTGAAAAGCAACCTGGCCACTAAAATTTCTTGCTTTATTATAGTCACGACCTAAGAAAACACTGTGATCAGGACTTTCTAATTGAACCGGTCCTAATTCACTCATTCCGTATTCAGTAACCATCGCTCGGGCAATTCTAGTTGCCTTTCCAAAATCATTATGAGCGCCAGTTGTAATTTCATTAAACACAATTTCTTCAGCAACTCGGCCACCTAATAATCCTGAAATAGTATCTAACAATTCTTTTTCAGTTGATAAAAATGTTTCTTCTTTAGGCATCATTAAATTATAACCACCAGCTCGACCACGCGGAATAATAGTAATTTTTTGGACTTCATTTGCGCCGTCTAATTTAAGACCGATAACAGCATGACCCGCTTCATGGTAAGCAACCACCTTTTTTTCGCGAGGGGTATATTTTTTGGTCACTTTAGCCGGCCCCATTAAAACGCGATCTTGCGCTTCATCGATTTCTTCCATTGAAATAGCTTTTTTCTTTCGACGGACCGCTAATAAAGCTGCCTCATTTAATAAATTTTCTAAATCAGCCCCACTAAAACCAACCGTTCTTTTAGCAACGTGCGACAACATAATTGATTCATCAAATATTTTCCCTTTCGCATGAACCGCTAAAATTTCTTCGCGACCTTTAACATCTGGCAAATTAACAGTTACTTGCCGATCAAAGCGACCCGGCCTTAGTAACGCTGGATCTAAAATATCTGGGCGATTAGTTGCCG
>PWIL01000105.1 GCA_003560455.1 Mollicutes bacterium | reverse complement strand
CTGGTTGTGCCAGCTATCCACGTTTCTGAACGTGGCATTACGAAATGTGCTGTGTTCAATGGGGTTGTTTTGCGAGGCGATGGTCAGGTTGGTACTTCCACCGTCGAACAGGCTCCATTTGATGCTGTTTTCCTGGTCGCTGTTCAGGTATACCGAGCTCCAGGCTTCGTTCGGGTCTGCGCGAAGGAAGCGGATGGGATTTTCCTCGGTGCCATCGCTGATTAGTTGAGAACCGGGCAGGGCGGATAAGCTTACATCCTTTTCCAGGTAGATGGTGGTGCCGGGCAGAATGGTCAGCACGGCGTTATTCTCCACCGTTGTGGTTTGATCCAGGAAAATTTGACCACCCCACGTGGTGTTTTCGGTGATGGTGAAAGGGTCGTAGTCAGCGTAGAAATTTACGGTGATTTCAGAACCGGACTGACCGATCACTTCCATTGCAAAGGGCACCGGGTCCCCTGACCATGTCCGGGGCATCGGGTTGGTGTTTGGAGCAAAAAGAGGATTATTATCAGCATTGAATGAACCGGTAAAATTCGTCCCCCGAAAATATCCTGTGACACCAACTAGGTCTTCTTCATTTTTGTACCCGTGAAGCCAGTGATAGTCTGTATCGTTTCCTGACATTTGAGTTGAATAGTTAAATCCTGAAGCACGATCAATATCTATTTTTCCAAAAACCGGAACAGTGCCACAACATGGCGCACTTGCAGAATCAGGTGGAACCTGATCCCACTCAAAATCCCCGTCCGATGATATCTGCCGGATGTGTTTTTGATTATTTAATACATTTAGATCCTGAAAAATGAAAATACCTTTATCATCTTGATTTTTTGTGGCATCATCGTAAACGCTGAGTTTTTGATGATTTTCAATGTAAATGTATTCGTTGGGGGGCACCGCCAAGGCTTTCAGGAACCTTGTATTTGTAGGCGTCCCCGGTTGTGATATAATCACCAAGTGTTACATTGGTCATATCTTGTGTTATTTCCGGTACAGTACTCCACCCAAGCCGCTCCCGTTCGGCTGCATTTACATGAAACGCCTGTGGATGATTAGCCTGAAGTAATGACCAGATTCTGTTGTTTGGTGGCGAACTTGAATTGTAGGGATGACCGCCTCCCAACAACCAATGTCCCAATTCGTGGGTAAGTGTATTGAGTAGTACGGTATAATTTACTCTGGTTTGGGCTGTAAATCCTGATTGCATACCGCCTGTATTAATAGTAAGGCTATCATTAACGCTAAAAGAACTTCCAAAAAGTAAATTAATTCCTGTCCAATTTGTTGTAAAAGGCATTCCTCTCCAAATCATAAATATCATATCTACCACGCCGTCTGGTTGAGAGTCATGATCATAATTATCCAGTTTCGTCCAATTATCATATAATGAAAAATCGACATCATATTCCGTATCGAGCATTTCCAGTACTCCCCGGTTTGCAGCCCCTATGCTGTTACCATATTCTGAATACGTTTTTGGAGCCGTTACCGTATACACATCCCCGATTACCTGATATTGCCCTAAAGACATCTGGTCAAAATAATTGGTGACATTTAGAAAATGTGTCGAATTTTGACTTTCTGTGCTGTCGATAATTGTATTTGCAAAGCTTGGAAATCCGTCATGCGGCCAGAAGGTTGGGTCCGGATCTGAATCATCTGGAAATTTTGCAAATACAACCAGTACCCTGAGTGTACCGTGCGCTGTAATATGTTGACCATCCCCGGGAAAACCGGTAGGAGCTGACATCAACATCATATCACTATCTTCCAAGCCGCAAAAGTTTTCCAGATCAGACTGAGCTGATGCCAATTCTGTGATGCAAAAAATCAGAAAAAGTATTTTAGTCAATTT
Organism: Mollicutes bacterium; assembly: GCA_003560455.1. Lineage (GTDB taxonomy): Bacteria > Bacillota_I > Bacilli_A > RF39 > UBA660 > CSSED10-109M. The sequence continues at coordinate 1,281 of PWIL01000105.1, read as the reverse complement.
TTTCATAGCAGCCTCTTTATTTTATTTGATAAGTGTCATTTTTCTGGTTTTTATTTGCCCATCGGTACGAATCTGGTAAACATAAATCCCGCTTCCCACATCCAAGGCCGGTTCCCAAACGCGTTGATGTGTCCCGGCCGGCAGCCGTTCTGAATCAACCAGCCGGGCAACCTCTCTGCCAAGCAGATCATAAATCACAAGCGAGATTGTAGCAGATTCACGAAGATCAAAACGGATGGAGGTGGACGGGTTGAATGGATTGGGATAATTTTGAGATAGGCTGAATTTTGCTGGAATATCATTTTCTTCAACTGACAGACCAATCTGATGTTCAACAACAACATTCAAGGATTCAATTTCTTCCGTATCCTCCAGAATCATAAACTTTAAGTGTACGAATTGAGATTCCTGAATATCAATTACATAGAATGAATCAGAAGGGATTTTTGAATACCCAGTTTCAGGTGACCCTATGGAATACTGAACTTCGTAATTCAGATTACCATCATTGTTTTCAATTAGAATAGAAAAATTCTCAAATTCTCCTTCAATTTGCGGTGAAGTAAATGGGGATAAATCAACATCATTTTCCGAATGAAAAACCTGTATCGAAAGACTGTCTGTTGTTCCGTTGGAAGTGACATTCCATTTATAATAGGGTTGCCCGGAAGTTTCTGAGTGAAGGGAGTCTGCCTCTGGATGATATTCCACAATCTGTGCATGCAGATGAATAGGAGCTAATATCATAAATAGAAAAAATGTCAGTATTGTTTTTTTCATGTTAATCTCCGTAGTTAAATTGATTATAGTCACTTTATCCTGTTAACTTTTTGTCCTTTATGCTTTTTAAATAGTGGGGTTTGGACAACCTGTGAGAATGGAATCGAAATTAGAAACAACAGTGAAAAAATGTACATCTTCATAAATCATTGCTTTCTATCTGATTTACAGTTGAGTTCGAAAATTGGAAAATCTCACTATCAGTTCAGAGATAATCGATTTTGAAAATATCTAAGTATTGGTGACGGAAATAGGTCGATTAATAAACCCCAGGTATTAGCCTTTATGTGAATCCTTATCGAGTAAACCCGCCTCTCTACTTCTCTTCAATGAACCGGTTTCACAGCGGGTGTTGCTTTGCAGCAGCTCAACGTGCGGTTCAGTTTCTGTAGGAAGAGTAATATTTCAGTTTATAAAAGTCCAATGAATTACCCCCCCCCATTTTATTTACAAGTTTTTACAATTTCGTGCCGCACCTTATCAGTCTGCAGTAAGCAGTGG
>PWIL01000010.1 GCA_003560455.1 Mollicutes bacterium | reverse complement strand
GGTTATCAGAAATCAAACCGGATAGTATCTTTCTGCCGGTTACATCATACAGGTAATATCTGAGATTTGTGTTTGACCTTAAATATTGCGGGTCAACATTAAGTATAAAATGATTCTCTGCAGGATTAGGATAAACTTTTATCGCCTGAAGTAAGGCATCAGAATCAATACCCAAATCAGGATCAGCCATAAAAGTAGCTGAAATGGTATGTGCATCCGTAACGAGAGGAAAAGTCCATGTGAAACTTAGCATACCTGAAGCATCATCTAAAGCCACATCATCCGCAAGGACTTCATCAATAAGGTATTCTTCATCAGCTTCTATGAAAAATGATTGTGAATCACCAAAGAGAACTTCTGTTTCCCCCTCAGGATAAATACTTCCATTTTCCCCGGCAGTTGCAGTAATTATGCGTGTGACAACATTATCATTTATTTCGTATGCGCCCATATCCACAATTCCTCCTGGCTCTGCATTTCCCGGTTCCATGATACGCGGGAAACCCGGCCCCCTGATATCTGTCAGAATCCCCATTGCCACTCCTCCATTGCCAAAGGGTTCATTGGTCCCGGAATCTCCTACAGGTGATGTTTCAGCAGGCATATAAGGATGATCTCCATTCATATCAAACTCCGGATCCTCATCAATGTTATTTCCACCGTCAATCCCCCGGTTTTCAAACCAGTCGGGGCCACTGCCACCGCTATTCTTGATATTGCTATAGCTAAAGGTAGGAGCATCGTCTTCATCACCCACATATCCTACTTCTTCAAAACCCATAAAATCAGCTTGATTACCCCAGATAATGGTATTTACAATATTTGCTGTGCTGTTTTGATTGGCTATTCCTCCCCCTCCATGAGCGGTTGAATTGCCGGTAAAAGTGGAGTTAATGATATGTGGGCTTGCATAATAATTATAAATTCCACCTCCTCCTTTCCACTCATTTTCACCGTCAGCAATATTATTGGTGAAAAGGCAGTTCACAATAATGGGTGAACTTTCAGTATTGTTATGAATAGCTCCACCCAAAGGCGCCTGGTTACCGTTAAATATGGAATTGGAAATAATTGCAGTAGAATAATCATCATTTCTTATGGCACCGCCATGAACGGCGGCCATGTTATCATAAAACCGGCAATGATCAATAACCGGAGAGATATCATGTTCATTGTAAATTGCTCCACCATCGTGCGCCAGATTACCTGTAAATATTGAATGGATAATATGCGGACTGCTGCCCATAGCATTCATGATGGCTCCCCCATGATGCGCCATATTATCAGTAAAAGTACAATGCATTATATGGGGAGAACTATAAAAAGCATTCATCATAGCACCACCTAACATCGACTGATTATTCGTAAACAGACAATTGCGAATGGTAGGGCTCGACTCAGTACCCTCGACCGGTAAAAAGTTGGAAGGGTCATCCGGGTCTCCATCTATTTCAATTTCAGGAGAATTAAGCATACCTCCGCCTAATAAATGAAATATGTTTTCTTCATGGTCAGCATAACCTCCTGTTATAACAAAGCCATCCAAAACTGCTGTTTTTTCAAGACTTATTCCATAATGAAAAAACACCTGGTACACATTGAAGTCATCGGTTGCGCCACTTAGAATGGTAGGATTATTTTGTCAGTCACGCTGCTCATGGTTAGTTTCAGTACCGAGAAAACCTCCATAGATTGTCACTCCATTTTTCATCCGGAAGTGTCTGTGACGTTCATCCTGATCATCCAGATCATAGGTACTGGTGGGATGATAAGTGCCCTGTGCCACCCAGATTTCCGAAGGACCTTCAGCCACATCCAGTGCTTCCTGAAGTGTTACGAATGCTTCGCCCCATGATGTGCCATCACCGCTGGCAGCATTCTGATTATTAACATAATAGACTTGGGGGGTTTGCGCGAATAACGAAATTGTTATTGCTAAAAATAAAAATAAAAAAAACTGTTTACGCATGGTTCCTTGTTTTGGTTAGCATATATGATTTACCAGGTTATTCTTAAAATACCCGTTTAGTTATTGCTGCCATTACAATGAATCCTTTTTTTCTTAAAAAAGAATTTTGTTTTCCCGTTCTTTTCTAACTTACTTAAAACCACAAATAAACAAAAAATTGAATAGTTCCAGGGGGAAAAGCACAACATTTTATTTAAATACGTCACATATATGCATACAAATACTTGCTTAACATCTGATTAACATAGTTTTATAAACGTACATCGGCAAAACTATTTATCCACAAAGATTTACTTTTCCCCAGCTTGCTATTTCATTCATATCAGCAATGAATGTATTAACCAGAATAAAACCAATAAAAAGACTCTGACTCAAAGGTGATAAATGATTTTTGTGCAGTTCGACAAATTAAACGTAATACATTTCGGTACGACCACAGAATATCAGCTGGTTTGCGCTTCAGTATTCACAATGTCCTGAATTCCAAAGGTTTTTGAGATAACCTGATAATTTCTAAGCCAAAATATGGGTATTCCTTTACATCTTTATACCTTTATGGTACCAAAAAAACATTTGCCGGAAATGGAAAAACTCAGAAAAGTCAACCGGATTTTATTATTTACTCTTGCCATATTTGCTTTGTTTTATTTTGGTTCATCTTTTCTGATACCATTGATTTTTGGAGTATTCTTTGCTACACTGGTAAGTCCACTGGCGGGTTTACTGGAAAGGTTCAAATCACCAAGATTTTTGGCTGCATTTGCAGGCACACTTGTAATCTTTATTGTTGTCGGGGGTATTTTATATCTTTTCCTCTATCAGTTAACGCTGTTTATTACAGAGATTTCTCAGATCAGGAGTGAACTGCAATCCTTCATCGGAACCGCTCAAACCTATATTACAGATGTAACCAATCTTTCTCTTGAAGAACAAAGAAAGATCTGGCAGGATCGATCGGGACAGTTTTTAACCGCGCTTGAGTCAGGCATAACTCGTTTTCTCAGCGACCTGGCAAATACGGCATTCAACTTTTTACTGGTTCTGGTTTATGTTTTCCTGTTCATTTATTACCGGAAAAAGTTTACAGATGTTGCCATGATGTATACATCTGATGAGAAAAAAGAGAAAACCGCCAAGGTTTTCAATAAGATCAGCAAGGTTGTATATCATTATT
>PWIL01000162.1 GCA_003560455.1 Mollicutes bacterium | reverse complement strand
TCACACTGGCTGTTAACAGAAATCGTGCCGGTTTGCGGTCCTTTGCCGCTAAAATCTAACTCACCAGTAATTATTGATCCTTCATCAAAAACTATTTCGGCTGTTACATCATAATTTTGAACAAGATCACTTAAACATTTGTTTTCAGCTGTTTTCATCAGTCCATAGGCGCTTGCTTGAAAAGCTCCTTTGCGAGCATCGTTGATAACATTTAGCACAATCGGCATAACGATTAAAAGAATAATTGCTAAAATAACAATTACCGCTAATAATTCAATTAAAGTAAATCCCTTTTTATTCATTTTTCACCCTGCTTTCTATTTTTATTTTATCATAAAAAAAAACTATTTGTAAATAGTTTTGCTTTCTGGTCGGAGAAACAGGATTTGAACCTGCAACCTCTTGGCCCCCAGCCAAGTGCACTACCAAATTGTGCTATCCCCCGATGGTGCGCCCGGTAGGACTCGAACCCACAACCTTTTGATCCGAAGTCAAACGATCTGTCCAGTTGATCTACGGGCGCGCATACTAATTATAGCAAATATAATTAGCATTTAAAAGTTTTTTATTTCTTTTTTCGAAAAGGATTGAATTTTTTAATCGCTTGCTTAAAAGCTTGATCCATCGAATATTTTTTCTCTAAAATTATTTTGTCATAGCCCTCTGTAATATGGTGAGGAAAAATGCGGTCATATACTTCCCACATTAAAAATTGAAAAATTGGTTTAAAAAATCTTTTTAAAAGTTTTTGAGCCGTTTTTTGTTCTCTTATTAAAGGATCGATTCCTTTTATATATAAGGTGATGTCATCTTGTTTTATGGCATTTGCTGCTTGCTTAGCGCTAAAAATAGCACCATATATTCCTTCAATTGTTAAAGCATTGGTTATTCCAGCAGCATCACCAATTAACATGGCCTGGTCATGTAAAGTTAGGTTTTTCGCAATTGCAATTGGTGTAAATGCCCCACGAACAATTTTTTGATCAATTTCATACCCCCGCTTTTTAGCAAAGGCAACTAATTTAGCCGGGTAATCTATTTTAGAATTATATTTATCAGAAAAACCAATTGTACAGTGCTGAAGGGTTCTGCCAAACCAGGCATACCCTTGTTCGGTTTCGCCAAAATACAAGTAATAAAAAGGTTTTTCATTTTTATCTTCGGTTTTAAAGACAGCTTCTAAACAAATGTTTTTTTCTTTAATATCAGCGTATTTAGCACTATAACCATTGATACCATCAGCAAAGATTAAATATTTATATTTATAAGTTGTTTTGGAAGTTGAAATTAATTTTTCTTCAAAATCAATGTTATTAATTTTTATTTTTTCTTGAAAAGATATTCCTCGTTCTATTGTTTTTTTTCGCAAATAATCATCAAAATTATAACGAACTGCTTCTTCTAAAACAAATAATTCTGCTTGTGGGTGCATTTCCTTTTTTAGTTTTTCTTTATAAAAAATTTTTATTCCTTTATTTTTATGCGAACTTAAATAATTTAAATCTTTTATTGGATCAATATTTAATTCTAGTAATAATTTATAAGCCGCACTAGTAATCAAACCGGTACATGGTTTTAAGCGTGGGAATTTTGCTTTTTCTAAAATCACAACATCTTTTATTCCTTGTTTTTCTAAATATAAAGCAGCGGTTGTTCCGGCTATACCGCCGCCGATAATGATCACTTCAAAATTATTTTTTTTACGCATAATTACTCCTTTGTTATTTTTTAAATTTGTTTTCTTGTTTTTCCATTTCGGTTACTAATTTTGCAATTGATATTGTTGGTTTGAAATTGTTTTTTTGATAGTAAGACTCTTGAAATAAATCTTCGATTTTACGTTCTTTTAAACGCTTGCTAAAACCATAAAATTGATCTTGGGCTTTTAGGTTTTGGAGGAGATTAGCAAAATTATATTTTTCTTTTTGAAAAGTCGGAAATTGTTTATAGATGCGAAAAAAATCAGTTAGTTCTAGATCAACTAATACATCGATGCTTTGATTTGTGAAGAAATCAGCTGTTTTTCTAACACAATCATCAGCGTGAAATCCACAAACCACTAATTCATCTAATTCTCCCAATTGGGCTTGAATATACATATTATCTGGGTATTTATATATTGAATTTCCCTCTTTATCTTGCTGAATTGGAGTTGTATGTGCTTCAAATGTAATGTCGGTTTCAATTATTTTATCTTGCTCATAAGCATCTAATTCTATAATGTTTTTGTCTGGAAAAACTAGATAATTAATTTCATATCCTTTTTGCCGATATCTTTTATCAATTGTGGCTTTCATTAATTCGATTGTTTCATTATCATGTAAAATTTGCATGTATTCTCTTAAAGGGTAGAGAAATAATACTTTTTTCATTTTATCACCTGATTAAATTATATCATACTAACTATAATTTTTTTACATTTGCAATTTTTATCATAAATGTTAAAATTGAATTGGAAGGAGGGATGATAGGTGAAGAAATTTTTATTAGTAGTTCTAGCATTATTTGTTTTGACAGCAACTGGTTGTTTTGATACTCCAGAAGATGTTACTGATGATTTAAATGGAGTTGAAGAAGAAAACATCTATAATGAAACTAATGATGAAGCCCAACTACCATTTATGACAGTTGAAGAAGTAGCTGAAAATGATGGCGTTGATGGTGCAAATGCTTATGTGATTGTTGATGGCATTGTTTATGATGTAACTGATTCAGCTCGTTGGACTGAGGGATTACATAATGATTTTCAAGCTGGACAAGATTTAACCGATGAAATTGAAAACATTTCACCCCATGGTCTTGATGTGCTTGATAATATGCCACAAGTTGGTCAAATAGTTGAATAAAATTTAAGAAAAAAGAGAAAAATTAATTTCTCTTTTTTTTAATAATTAAATAAATTGTTGATAAATTAACACTGATTAAACATACTAATAACAATAGTAAAGTACTAAAACTAAGATTGACAAATAATATTAAGCTAATAAAACTTATTTCTAAAAAAACAACTGATAATTGTAACCATTGATATTCTAAAGCAGCACCTAAATCATCTTGATATGTTTGATTAAAAGTTAACATTTGAATTGGAAAATATAATAATAAAATAATTGATAGCATTACTATTATATTATAATTTTCAATTATTAAATTAAACAAATCACTAAGCTGCCAAGAGATTATAACGCTAGCAAGAATAGTTATTAAAAATGTTATAATTCCAGCTAATAAAAAAAGATAGTTTTTGTTATATCTAAACCATGCTAATATGAACATTAGGGTTGTAAGACTAATTATAATTGGTGTTTCTAAATTATAAGTTAAGTAGCTACTTAACATAATTAAAGTGATCACATCAAAGATAGATGGTGTCTTTCCACAAATTTTACTAATAAATCGTAATCCTAATAGTAACCAAAATAAGAGTGCAAATTGCAAGCCATCAAAAATAAAAAAGGTTGTAATTATAAAAATAAAGCCGGCTAGAAAAGCTGTTTTTTCATTTTGTGGATCAATTTCTCTGGTTAACGCCCAAGCAAGAAAAAATCCGAACGCTATTAAAAGTCCGTTGGTTATGCTTTGATAAAAAAAAGCCATACTTAAAGCAATTATTATGGTTATAATTATTAACCATTTGTTACTGGGATAATTAATATCAACTTTCCGACCCAAACTAAACATTAAATAGTCTCCTGTTCATTGTGAAAAATTATCAATTATGTTTTTTATTTGTTCTTCTCTTTTTTTATTTGACCAATTAATAATACCTGTTTTTTCAATTTTAATGCCTTTTGCTTGGCTAATGTTTTTTATTTGGCCGATTGCTTGCCTACCCCCTAACCAACCACTTTTTAAATGTTGCGTAACAAAGCAATAGGCTCTTTTTTCTTCTTTTGGCAATTCTGTCAAATATTTTTTCATTGGTGGGGCTAGGGAAAATGTTCGGACTGGTGAGGCGAAAATGATTAATTCATAATCAGAAATTTTGGGGATGTTTTGGAATTCAATTGGTTTATCAATTTCCGGATTATCATCAATAACTTCTATTTTTTCAATCGTTACTTGATGTTTATCTTTTTTTAATTCTTCAGCCAGAGTTTCTGCTACTGATAAAGTATTTCCCGAATATGAATAGACAATTAATCCTATTTGCATTTTTTTATTCGGCATTTAATTTTGCTTTAATCCGTCTTACTCCCGCAGCAACACTTTCTTCTTTCATAATTTTAAACTTGCCTAATTTACCTGTATTATCAACATGTGGTCCACCACAAATTTCTATTGAATAAGGTTCAATTTTATAAACATTAACACGCTCGCCATAACGATCTCCAAAAACACCAACAACGCCTTGTTCATTGGCTTCTTCAACAGTCATTTCTTCACAAACAACATCTATCTTTTCATTAATAATTTGATTAACTATTTGTTCAACTGCTGCTAATTCTTCAGCAGTAAGTTTCCGATCAAACGAAAAATCAAAACGTAATCTTTCTGAATTAATATTACTACCTCTTTGATTTATATCACCATCTAAAACTTGCCGTAAAGCTGCATTAAGCAAATGGGTTGCGGTATGAAGTTTTCTTGTTTCATCACTACTGTCTGCTAAACCACCTTTAAATTTTTGAGCAGCTCCTGCGCGTGATTTTTCTTGATGCTCAGTAAATAATTTTCGAAAACCATCAGCATCAACTGATACGCCATGCTCTCTGGCTAATTCTTGTGTGAATTCTAAAGGAAATCCATATGTATCATAAAGTTTAAAAGCATCAGCAGCCGGAATAACTTTTGAAGTTCCTAAATTATCAATTATTTTGTTTGCAATTGTTAGACCTTTAGCAATCGTTCTGCCAAAAACTTTTTCTTCTTTATCTAGTTGCGTTATAATAAACTCGCGATTTCGTAATAATTCTGGATATACATGACTATATTCTTTAATAATAACCTCTGCTATTTGGCTCATTGAATTTTCTGGAGCATTCATTTGTGCTAAATAACGATTAGCGCGTCTAATTAATCTTCTTAAAACATATCCTTGATCAACATTGGAAGGAACGACAGCTTTATCATCACCTAAAACAAAAGTAGCTGAACGCATATGATCAGCAATGATTCGATATTGAAAGGCCGTATCTTCTTCATATTTAACGCCGGTTAATTTTTCTATTTTGTTAATAATCGGCAAAAACAATTCAGTATCATAAACACTGTCAACATTGTTCATAATTGTTAAAACTCTTTCAAAACCAACGCCAGTATCAACATTTTGTTGTTTTAGTTTTTGATAATTACCTTCCGCATCTTTATAATATTCCATAAAAACATTATTCCAAATTTCAAAATATTTGCCACAATTACAGGCGGGCTGGCAATCTTTGGAACATTTTTCTTTTCCCATGTCAATAAATATTTCAGTGTCTGGTCCGCACGGACCGGTTTGGCCAGCTGGCCCCCACCAATTTTCTTCTTTTCCATAATAAAAAATTTGTTCATCCCGATAGCCCAATTCTTTCCAAACTTTAACGCTTTCCATATCACAGGGCGCTGTTTCATCTCCTTCGAAAACGCTAACGCTTATTCTTTCTTGTGGTATTTTTAAAACATCTAATAAAAATTCATTACTCATCTTGATTGATTCGCGTTTAAAATAATCTCCTAAACTCCAATTGCCCATCATTTCAAAAAAAGTTAAATGTGATGCGTCACCAACTTCTTCAATATCGCCTGTCCGAAGACATTTTTGAAAATTTACTAACCTTTTTCCTTGAGGATGTTTTTCACCTAATAAATAAGGTACTAATGGATGCATTCCGGCTGTAGTAAATAATACACTTGGGTCATTATCAGGAATTAATGATGAGTTTCCTATTTCAGCATGATCCCGTTCTTTAAAGAAATCAATGTATAATTTACGTAATTCACTAGCTTTCATAAAATCACTCCTTTTATTGTTTCTTTATTATAGTATGTTTTTGCTGTTTTGTAAATCTTGAATTCTAACTAAAGATTGGTGAAATGATTACTTAATTGAGTAGTTTGCAAAGATTATACCATATTTGTTATCTTTTATTAAAAAAGTTCTTGACAAAGATTTTAAAAAGTGTTAAAGTACTTTTGGCCTCAAAAAAAGGGGGTTGTTGGATGAAAAAAATAATAAAAAAAGAAGTTAATAAAAAGAGATGACGTTTGGTTATCTCTTTTTTTTTATAGAAAGGGGGTGAGAAAATGGAGTTAACACATTACGAGGTTCTTGGTATTAGTCATAATGCAAGCCAACAAGAAATTATTAAAGCTTTTCGACATATGGCTTTAGCTACTCATCCCGATATGAATAATGCTGCTAATGCTACTGTGGCTATGATTCGCTTAATTGCTGCTTATGAGACTTTAAGTTGCGGGGAAAAAAGACGATTATATGATAAAGGTTTAGATGATTTGGAAAAAGCCAGAATTATTGAAAATCAATATTTATATGATCAAGCTTTAAGCGATTTTCGGATACTTGAAAAAGAAATTGGCCAAGAGGTGATTGTTGAGTATTGTTGGCAAGGACGAAAAATGGTCAAGCAAGAAAAGTTAACCAAGGTTAGTCGTTTTACGCATATTGAACTTGGCTCTCTGTTAGTGCCCTTTATTGGCGACCGAGCAATGATTGCAAGAATAACAAAAGCTGATGATAAAGAGTTGCTGTATGTTAATGAAAATTATCATTTGTTTGAACAAAAATGCGATGTTGCAAAAATAAAAGCTTTAACTTGGGGTCGGGCTGAAGCAGCAAAACAAGATGAAGAGAAGAAAATGGACCATGAACGTTGGTTATCGGAAAAACATACCTTGAATAAAGAAGTTTTGGACAAAAAATCAGAACTAATTGAAGAGGGTTTAAACTATGTTTCACCAGAATTAAAAGAAGATTGGCTAGAATGGGCGGATTTAAATAGTAATGAAGCTTATTCCGCAGCACTAGTTATATCTACAATAAAAATGATGCAAGAATTAACCAATGGAACTGAATTAAAAGATATTGCCAACATGCAATATGGTTTAAGCGGTTATTTGCTTGAAGGAGCTGTTTGGGCTGTTAGTTATTTTCACGAAAAAGGAATTCTTTTAAAAGAATATTTTGAACAAGACGAACCAATGAAAAAATTAGTTAAATAGTTTTTAGATTATAATAAAGACGCCTATTTTATAGGTGTTCTTGCAGTTGCTTTTTTATTTTAAAAAGAGGTTAAATTTTGCAAAAAAGATGACATAAATTAGGATAATATTATCTGTTTTTTTTTGAAAAAAATAAAATATAATGATATAATGGATATCGTAAACGAAAAATTAGAATAATAGTTAATTATCGTTTAAAAGGAGGGATTTATAAAAAGTATTATATTAATAAAACATTTAAAAGAAAATTTTTAATTAATCATATTTAGGAGGTTTAAAATGCGGAAAAAATTAATAGCTTTATTGTTAATTGGCTTAATGACAACAGTTGGTTGTTTTAATGATACAAATGAAGTTACAGATGAACAAAATGATGAGCCAATTATTAATGAAGAACAAGAAGAAACAGAATCACAAGTCGAGGAAACCGATCCAGTTGATGTTGTCAAAAATCTTGTTGAAATAGGTAATACTGAAGCAAGATCAGAAGAAGATCCTTTAGACATCGATTCTTATATGTTGGCTGATTATACTGATAATTTTGGGACTATTCACACTTTACAATTAAGCACTTATTATAATGTTGAATTAGAGGTTCTTAATTACGATATTGGTGATAATGAAGCTGAAGTAAGGGGTGTGCTTTTAAAAGAGTCTGAGACAGAAACTAAAGATAATGAGTATACTTTTTATTTAGAATTTAAGACAACAATGGATTTTGATGAACCAAGATGGTTAGTGACAGATATTAGACAAGAAACAGGACATATGCAATAAAAGAAAAGAGGAATGATAGAATGAAAAATAAGGTAAAATTAATAACTATTTTAGTTATGGGGGTATTGGTTACGGCAGGGTGTTTTTCTGATTCTAATGGCGAAACAGCTGATGAAAAGAAAGACACGCAAACTACTGAAGGAATACAAACTTATGAGGGGTCAATATTTACAGTAAATTATTTAGACGATTGGATATATGAACAACCACAAGAACACATCATTATTTTTAGTGGCGCTGAAGGAACAGAGGCATATGATGCAACTGTAAATTTTCAAACAATTGAATTAGGACTTCATTATGAAGAACTTACCGATGTTTACACTCATTATAAAGAACAAATTACTTCTGTTGGTGGAACAGTTTCAGATATGGCTGTTGAAGACTTTATTCAAGATGAAGAAACATTTAATTCAATCGGTTTCTTTGCTGAATATGAAGATGAGGTTGTTTTTAATCAATTTATTGTAGTAGTTGATAATAATGCTGGTTATTTATTACAAATTAGTTATACTGCACCAGAGCATATTTATGAAAAATATGAGGAAAAAGCATTAGATATTATGGATTCTTTAGAACTAGTTAACTAAATTAAAGTTCATAAAAAAATTGCAGTCTGTTAGACCGCAATTTTTTATTTTCTTTTTTTAATGTTCTTCAACATAGAATTCATAAAAAACATCTTCGCCAGTAGCGTTAGTGGAAATATTAAAGTTGACAGAATTTCCATATTCAGATACTTCGATAGTAACGTCAATATCTTGGCCCACTAAATCAAGACCTTCTAAGCGATTAGCATCGGTAACGGTATAAGTACCGTCATTGACTGTAATATCAGCCCAAAATGGTGTTCGTTCAACACTAGTGCTAGTTACAACAAGAATACCAGTATAAGTTTTTCCTGGTGCTGCTGGAACTGAATAATATAACCTTGGCATGCCAACCACATAATCACCAATGTTGCCTGTTTGCATATCATTAATATCAATAATGTAAGGATCATCACGCGTTCCTGTTCCGGTACCAATTTCTAAACCAGATTCTTCAATAACACTTTCCCGATCTGTTGCTTCCGTACCATTTTCTTCACGCACTTCATCGTTTGTCTCCTGTTCTTCTTGTTCTGTTTCTTCTCCAAAACAACCGGTTAAACTAAGTCCTAAAAATAATAGCAAAGATAATGTTTTAATTTTTTTCATTTTGCACCTCCTTTTTAATTATAAAATATGAGCTTTTTTTGCTCTATATGGCCATAATAGCATAAAATAGATTGGTTGTCCAACAATAAACTTGTTAAAAAATGTAACCAGATTTCATATTTTTTAACTTTAATTTAAATTTTTGTCATATCTGGGAAATGGCGATATTTTATAATCTAAAGTAGAATCAATTGCAGTTATTTTAATCCCTTTTATGCTTTTCACTTTTTCGGTAGTTTCTGCTAAATGGTTATGCCAATCAGCAAAGTTGTTATCCTCTTCAATAAACCATTTTTTTCTTTTAGCTCTTTTCCAAATAGTATTTAAATCACTAAACAAATATATGATTTCATATTCAACATTTGGTAATTTTGCTTTTAAAAGTTCTACTAAGTTATTATCCAGGTCAATGTTTTGACCTTTTATTAAAATAACCGTATTAGAGTTATTTTTGTTTTTTACAATTACTTTGTCAAGAATTTCAATTCTTTTGTTTCCTATTGGATCATTTTCATATTGTTGAATATAGTTAATACTTTCATTAATTTTGATTATTTGTTTTTCTTCCCAACCCAATTCAGCTATTATTTGAGGGATTTTTTTGGATATCAGCGATTCAATAAATGTTTCTTTTCCCGAGGCCGAACAGCCAAATACCCAAACTACTTTATTTTTCATTTTAGCATCCTCTTATCTTTTTGTTCTATTGTTATCTTTTTAAACTTTTGACCCTTCTTTGCCATAATAACCTCCTCTAATTTATTTTAACATATAAAAGCCTACACTTTTTATTTAGTGTAGATTTTTATCATATCAGTGCTAATGCAGTTTTATTTTTTTATTTTTACATGATATTTATCAGTAACTTCTGGTTTATCTTTTAATTGATGATAATTAGAAGCGGTCAAAGGGTTTCGAACATGTCTTAAATTTGCAATGTCAGCTAAAGAACATTCAGCAGCTTCGATGGAAAATACTTGATTAGTTATCTCATCGCTTCTGAGTACATTTCTTTTCTTTACAATACCATAATTACCTTCGCGAGTAATATCAAAGACTGTTAATTCAGGAATGTCTCGGCCATATTTTACAAATTCTTTAGTTTGAGGGTCTTGATATCCTGAAGTTATCTTTTCCTTTTCCAAATAACTTATATCTTGTCCATTTTCGTCATATTCAATTTTTATACTATTGTGTTGATGTTCAGTATGAACAAGTTTAGGCGACACATAAACCTTTTTTCTTAATTCTTTTAATTCGCTAATTTCTCCTGCTTTATTTTCGTTTGGTTGATACATTATGCTATTGGAATAATCATTTTGAATTCTTTTTTGAAAATGAATATCGTTCTCGTTTTCACATCGATAATCATATTCTGGACAATCAATAAAAATTATTGATATTCCTTTTTTAGATACAGCTGTCATTTTATATCTTTTTTCACTGATTAAACGCTCATGAGATTCTCCTTCATCTCGATAACTACCACGTAAAATTCCTTGATCAGAAATTACATATCCGACATTTGATTTAATTTTCTCAATTTCACGTTTTAAAGTTTCTTAAAAATGCGGATTATCATTTGTGTTCTTTCTTGATTTTGCAATAAATTCTACTACTTCTGGACTTACTTTGTCTAATAATTCTTTTTCCATTTTTCCCCCTTTGCTTTTACCAATAAAGTTATTAGAATTTCCTTCTTGCTATAAAAGCATGCTTTATTATACACATTTTTTTAAAAAAAGCAATTTTTTTTAAAGTCGCCTATTATTTTATTTGGGGATTTATTTTTTTTTATCAAGGCAGTTATTTCTTGTCGATTATGAAATAAACTGTTTATTTTTAAGATATCATAGTTTTCGCTTAATATTTTTTTTGTTTCGGCTAATGTTTCTTCAATTCTGCTCGGTAATTTTAAAGTAACAATCGCAAGGCCGTTATCTTTTAAGGTTGGCGCCAATTTATTCATAATTTTTGCCGTTATTTGTGGGTCAACATTCATATCGTTAACAATGATATCAAAAAATTCATGAAACTCTAACTCTTCAATTCGGCATTTATAGTGATTAATGTTTGGAATGTCATATAATTCAGGTTTTAGTTTTCCTGGATCTACGGCAAAAACATTATAACCATGATCTGCTAAAACCTTAGTCCAACCACCTGGGGCGGCACCAATATCTAGAGCATTACCTTTACCGGATAATTCTATATTATATTTAGTTAGTGCTTCTTTTAATTTGTTTTCAGCGCGGGAAATTTCACGTCCTTTTTTAGAACAGATTCGATATTCATCACAATGAAAATTTAAATTTTGCTGACTTGTTGAAAATCCTAGATAATAATTATTATTATTAATTAAAATAGAAATCACATTAATATCTTTGTTGTTTAAATGATAGTCAGAAAAACTAGGAATTACGCCTTGATTGGTATATTCAGTACCCACATACACCTCAATATCTTTTGAACTCCATTCTAATCCTTCTTTACCACCACTAATAATTCGACACTGAACTGCAAAAAGATCATTTTTTTTTAGATTGTTTATTGTTTGACTTTGTTGATATATTTCAACTTTGTCCTTTTCTAAATTACCGGTTATTTTTCCTTCTTTCATAACTGGCATCATATGCTTAATAAAGATTGGTTCGTGTTTAATTGCTTTGTTAATAAAAGTTTTTGTATCAAGTTGTGATTCAATAAGAAAAATACCATTATCAATTTTTTTAATGATGTTAATTTCAGAATCAATTTTTGCTATTTCTCTGAATAAACTTTTTTTAAAATAGGGAGTAGAGGTAATAATAAATTTACTCATACTAGTCCTCCTAGTTTTGTTATCATATCAAATAGAAATTATTAAATCAATTAAATTCAAAATTAATAATTATAGCATAACCCTTCGCAATCAATCTATAACATTACGCATAATCATTTTTTACTCATCATAATATTTTCTTAATGAAGAATTATTTCTTAATTTTTTTAATACTTTTTGTTTTTGGTATGAAACTTGAGATGTCTTTATTTCTAGATCGAAAGCTATTTCTTTTTGTTTTTGCATTCGATAACCATTTTCATCATAACTTTTTAACATAATTTCTTTTTCTTGATCTGATAATTCGTCTAAAATCGTCGCATATTTTTCAAAAAAAAGATTTTGAATCACTTCCTCACCAGTTGGATCATCAAAGTTTATTCGCTTT
>PWIL01000065.1 GCA_003560455.1 Mollicutes bacterium | reverse complement strand
TACCGGGCGCTGGTATGGGCCGGTGCACTGGCCGTCAACCCTGCCGACGACGCGCAGGCCCCGGGCGATCCGCGGCCCTCCCACGAGCGCCGCCCAGCCGTCGACGCCGATGCGTACAGGGCGTTGTGCGAGCGTCTGACTGGTAACACACCGTTACACAAGCGTGACCTCGTGATGACACGCCTGTTCGGCGACGCGGGCCTGCGCGTGTCCGAAGTCGTCGCCCTCACGGTCGATGACGTCGATCTTGCGTCTGGGACGCTGTTCGTGCGCAACGGCAAGGGTGGACGGAGCGCGACGCAGTTCCTGACGAAGCGCCTCGCCGAGGCGCTGGCGGCGTGGCTGGCGATCCGCTCCGCCCACGCGGCGCCCGGCGAGGCCGCTGTGCTCGTGAACGTCGGCGACCACGTCCAAGACGCCTACCTCGGCCGCGCCATGCACGAGCGCACCGTTCGCCGGACGCTGAACGCCTACTACCGTGAGGCGGGTCTCCCCTTGCGGTACCGCGGAACGCACACGCTGCGACACACCGCCGGCACGCGCTACTACCGCGCCACCCAAGACCTGCACCGGACGCGCGAGTTCATGCGTCACGCCAACATCGCCACGACCGCGATCTACGCGAAGATGGACCGAGCGATGGTGCTCGAGGGTGTGCGGCTGCTCGACGCCGAGGAGGACGAGGGCTGATGATCGGTCACCCCAGGCCGTGAGCGTCGACTCGTACGACCTCGTGGTGCTGGTGGTCGGCGTGGCGTTCCTCGTGGCGGGCGTCGTCCCACACGTGCTGCGGCGCAGCGTGCTGACCGCTCCCATGGCGCTCATCACGCTCGGCGCCCTCGTCGCCTGGCTGTGGCCCGGTGCGCCGCGTGTCGATCCCGTCGAACAGGGCGTCATCGTCGAGCGGCTCGCAGAGGCCACGGTGATCATCTCACTCATGAGCGTTGGGCTCAAGCTCGACCGGCGCCTCGGCTGGCGGCGGTGGCGCAGCACGTGGCGCCTGCTGGCGATCACGATGCCGTTGTCGATCGCGGGCCTCGCTCTCGGCGGTGCGTGGCTGCTCGGCATCCCGCTGGCCGCTGCCGTCCTCCTCGGTGCCGTGCTGGCGCCCACCGACCCCGTGCTCGCCTCGGACGTACAAGTTGGTCCAGCCGGTACGGAAGACGACGAGGTGCGCTTCGCCCTCAGCAGCGAAGCGGGTCTCAACGACGGTTTGGCCTTCCCTTTCGTGAACCTCGCCATCGTGCTCGCGGCGACCGGTCTCGCCTTCGACGGCCTGAGCGCCTGGCTCGCCGTCGACGTGCTGTGGAAGCTCGGCGCCGGCGCCGCGGTGGGCGTGGGCATCGGTCGACTCCTCGCATGGGTGGTGTTGCGGTTCACGAACCCCGAGCACGTCCTCGACGGGTTCGTCGCGCTCGCGTTGACGTTCGTCACGTACGGCATCGCCGAGGTGCTGCACAGCTACGGGTTCGTCGCCGTGTTCGTCGCGGCCCTCGCCTTCCGAGACGCCGAACGCCACGCCGAGTACCATCGATCGCTCCACGAGTTCGCTGAGCAGGCCGAGACGCTCTTGATGTCCGTCATGCTGGTCGGCCTGGGCGCCGCCATCGTGCACGGCGTGCTCGCCCCACTGACGGGCGCCGCGGTCGTCCTCGGCGTGGGCTTCGTCGTGGTCATCCGCCCGCTCGCGGGCATCGTCGCGACGTCGGGGCTCGGCCTCGACCGAGCCCAACGTGGCGTCGTCTCCGTGTTCGGCATTCGCGGCATCGGCACGTTCTACTACCTGGCCCACGGACTGAACCAGGGTGCATTCGACGAGCCGACGGCACGCACGTTGTGGGCGATCGCCAGCCTGGTCGTCGTGCTCTCGGTCGTCATGCACGGCGCTACCGCGACCCGAGCGATGCAGCGCGCACAGGCGCCCAACGGCGGCGAGTCGTGATGACGATCGGCGCCGTGCCAGAAGCCCCGCTTACGTCGAACGCCCCTGGATCGTCGTCGACTTCGGGCAGGTTCGACCGACTAGAAGGTGCCCTCCGGGATCGGCTCGTTGACGAGGACCTGCTCGAAGCGCATCGTCGCGAAGCGCTCGTAGCCAGCCGCCGTCTCGAGGTACATCGTCGCGTTGCTGCCCACCGCGGTGCTGCCGGTCACCGGCTCGTCGAACACGCTCAGGATCATGCCGTCGGACGAGTCGACCACGACCGCGGCCAGGCGGCCCTCGCCGTCGAACAGGTAACGCGCGACCTCGGTGTCGTCGACCCCCGCGACGGCCACCGCTCCGCGCACGGTGACCTGCTCACCCTCCGCCAGGTCGCCGTAGCTCTGGACGCCGTCGTACGAGGCGCTCTCGATGCCAGCCAGCGGGTCGTTCGGATCGGCGTCGAACATGTCCGCGAACTCGTCGCCGATGGCGGCGGGGAGCGGGAGCGACATGCCACCCATCGCCATGCGCACCTGACCGTCCGCGACGATGATCGTGGCGACCATCCCGGGCGAGATCTCGGTTTCGATGGCGGCGCGTTCGTTTACGTAGTCGATCACGGTACGCGTCCGGACCTCCATGTCGCCTTGCTGGTGCAGGATCATCACCATCACCTGCTGCAGCGTGTCGACGGCCTCGCCTGGGGCCGGCTGGATCCCTTCGAGCAGCGCGCGGGCGCGGTCGTCGATCTGGGCCGCGGCGAACGAGACGAGCAGCGCCGTGCAGACGGCGATGAGGACGGACGGACGAAGGCGTTCGAAGATTCGTGACATGCCGACACCCTAACCGCCGTCCCTCGCCCGTGTCGTGAGCTCCGTCGCAGGGGGCCTCGAGCATCCGTTCAGGCCCGCTCGAGCCGCCTCAACCGGCCGTCGCAGCGTCGAACAGCGGGTCCTGACGGCCATCGCGACGGATCGAGAACACCCGGCTGACGCCGCCTTCGGTGGTCACGCCCCAGAGCACGTCGGCGACCTCGAAGGTCGCCTTCTGATGGGTGATCAGGATGAACTGCGTCCCGGCGTGCGCGAGGCGCTCCAGGAACGCTCCGAAGCGCCGGATGTTGGCCTCGTCGAGCGGTGCGTCGACCTCGTCGAGCACCGCGATCGGCAACTCACCGCGCTCGCGCGCCATCAGTGCGAACAGGAAGGCCAACGCCCCCATGGTGCGCTCGCC
>PWIL01000085.1 GCA_003560455.1 Mollicutes bacterium | reverse complement strand
TTGAGCCCTTTTGTTTTCGGAAGCCTTCTTCCTCGCACAACGTATCTTATGCCGCATATGCTTTTCAGTCGCTTGGGCTCCTTCCACCCCGACTGCGTTCGCAAGCTCACTGGCCGGGGCCGCATACGACGACATAAGATCCGTTGAACTAAACCGCTTCGCGGAGAGGTTCCGGTGAGGCGGTTCCGAGGAATCGAGGCTTCGCCGGCGATCGGGTGCGGCGAAGAAAAGCGGCGGGTATAATCCCGCCGCTATGATTAAACCAAAATCCGACGTATCGCCGCTTCGTCAGCGGCTTATCGAGGAACTTACGCTGCGGGGCTGCAGCGTCAATACCATTGGCAATTACGTTCGAGCCATCGCCGAGCTAGCCGACCACTACCGGATTCGTCCGGACCGGCTCGCGGACGAACAGATCCGGGCCTTTGTGCTCAGGCTCCACGCGCGCAAGCAATCGGCCAGCACGATCTGCGTCAAAGTCAGCGCGATGCGCTTTTTCTACCGGCATGTGCTGGGACGTCCGGTCGAGGAGGTGGTGCGGCCCCTTCTGCGCCCGAAGAAGGGGCGAAGGCTGCCCAATCCTTATGGACGGCAGGAGATCTCGCGTTTGCTGGAGGCCTGCCGTCTTCCTTGGCACCGGGCGTTTTTGATGACCGTTTACGGGTGCGGGCTGCGAGTGGAAGAAGCCTGCCGGTTGCGGCCTTGCCAGATTCAGAGCGCTCGCAACCTTTTGCGAGTCGATGACGGCAAGGGGCGAAAGGACCGGTACACGATTCTCTCGCCAAGGCTGCTGGACGAGCTGCGAGCGTATTGGCGGGAGTGCCGCAACAGCGAGGACCGGTGGCTGTTTCCCAACGCCAGGCATCCCGAGCGGCCCGGCAATCGCAGAACCGGACAGATGGTCTTTTACGCCAACATCGAGCGGGCGGGTCTGCCCAATCGCGGCGGTGTTCATTGTTTGCGCCACTCCTTCGCCACCCACCTGCTGGAGGCCGGTGTGGAGATCACGGTGGTGCAAAAGCTCCTCGGCCATCGCTCCTTGAGCACGACGGCGCGCTACTTGCATGTGACTCAGGCGCGAATGAGCTCGACGCAAAGTCCGCTGGAGTTGCTCAACGCTCCGCGATTGTTCGAGCGCGCCCGGGCGAAGCCTTAACCGCGAGGCTCTCGCAGCGTGAGCGCCACGGCAACCGTCTGCAACGGCGGTGCGGACATCGCGTGCGCGGATGAGGCGAGCCTGGGCGGGATCGTGCGGCTGGCCGGAAAGGAGTTCCTCGAAGGCAATGGCCGGCCTTTGCACGTCCACCGGGTCCTCTCCGCGATCGGCCTGTGCCGCACCGCCGCCCTCGGCGGGCACCGCTTTCGCTGTCGCAAATGCGGCGGCGAACACAAGGTGCCGCACTCCTGCGGCAACCGGCACTGCCCGGGATGCCAGGGCAAGGAGGCCATCGAGTGGCTGGAAAAACAGCGCCAGGCGCTCTTGCCGGTCGGATATTTTCATCTGGTCTTCACCCTGCCGCACGAGTTCAACCCGCTGGTGCGCTTCAATCAAAGCACGCTTTACCGGCTGTTGTTCACGGCGGTGAGCGAGACTTTGCTCGAGTTCGGGCGAAACGAGCTCGGCGGGCGGATCGGCTTTACGGCGGTGTTGCACACCTGGAGTCAGACCCTGCTCGATCATTATCACCTGCACGTCATCGTTCCGGCGGGAGCCCTTTGCGATGGCGAGAGCCGCTGGAAGTCCTCGCACCCTCGCTATCTCTTCCCGGTGCGGGCTCTCTCGAAAGTTTACCAGGCGAAGTTTTTGAGCGGAATCGAAAGGCTTTTCGCCAAAGGAAAGCTGCAAATGCACGATGGCGCTCTTGGCCGGAAGGAAAACCTCAAGGACTTCCTGAAAAAAAGCGCGCGCAAGGCATGGAACGTCTATGCCAAGCGTCCCTTTGCCGGGCCGGAAGCAGTGCTGCGCTACCTCTCCGGCTACACCCACCGGGCGGCGATCTCCAACAGACGCATCCTTGAAGTCGACGCCTCGAAGCGCACGGTGCTCTTTTGCTGGAAAGACTACGCCGACTCGAATCGAAAGAAAACGATGCGGCTTGGCTTCGAGGAGTTTCTTCGGCGGTTTTGCCTGCACATCCTTCCCGAGCGTTTCGTGCGCATTCGTCATTACGGCTTCCTCTCCAACAACAGTCGCGCCGGGAAAGTGCCGCTGATCCGCCGGTTGCTTGGAGCCGAACCGGAGCAACCGCCAATCGAAACCGCCGGCGAAGCAGACAGCGAAAAGGAGGGCGTCCCCGGCAAGTGCCCCCATTGCGGCAGCACCGACCTGGAACTGATCGAAATCGTCCGCACACCGCAATCGCGCCCCCGCGCTCCTCCAAACAAAGACCCCCCGAAACAATGATCCGCCTTTTGCAAACTCTCGTTCTTCAGAAAAAGCCGCGACACCCGCATCGCGGCCACACTCCCTGCTGTCTCCGCTCCATCCCGAAAGACCGCTTTTGTCGCGAAAAGACCGCTTCCGCAACCGGCCATCGGGGTGAATGCGCCTTCAAAAGGCTCAGGCGCCCCGCCTCCATCTTCCATGCCCCAATCAATGGCCGATTCCGAACGTCTCAGGGAATAATGAAACGCCTACTTTCCCCTTAAAAGCCGAAACCGGGCGGACCGAAGCGGTTTCGTTCAACGGCGGAGTATGTCCCATGCCGCAGCGAACGCCTCACGAGCCAAATCCAGCCCTCCCGCACGGCGGCATCAGACATACTCCGCTAAATGTTATAAGTAGTTAAAAATGTCGACTGAATAACCCGCGCGGCACCGGTATAAAAAAGGCCCGGTGATCCTTGCGCAATCGCAAAGCCACCGGGCCAAATTTCGAGAAACTCCTGCCAATAAATGAGCTGAACGCGGACTATCTGCGCGATTTCCGCCGACGATAGAACACCAAAGCACCGCAGAGTAACGACATAATGACGGCATACGTGCCCGGCTCCGGGATAGCTATCCCGGCCACCGAATCATCCCAGCTGGTCGCCACACGCAGTTCATCCGCACGCAACCCGGTGTCTGCTCCGTTCATAATTAGCCTCAGGGACTGGAAGGTAACTCCGGTCGCTCCCGTGTGATTAACCTGCCAACTGGTCGGCTCGGATTCGAGGGTCGCCAGATCGCCA
>PWIL01000070.1 GCA_003560455.1 Mollicutes bacterium | reverse complement strand
CGGATTATAGCCACCACTGTAAATTGTATCTCCATCGCGAACTCTCATAACAGAGGAGTAGGTTGCCAAAGCAAACCGGGTCCAGTCTTCCTGCTCGAAAATTTGTGCATTTGCCTCACCATATTGATAGTAATTAGTGGCTTTAAGATGATTGAAGCCCATGCCATCACTAACAAAGATGATGATGTTTTTGGGCTGATCCAGAATTTGTTTATCTGCATCATTGGCTCCAATGGCACATGATGTAAAATATACTAATACTGTTAATGATAATACTAATGCGGATATTTTCTTTTGGAATTTCATAAATGGTAAGGTTTAAATATTTACGATCTATCGGTTTGCAATTTTAGCAATTAATTATGAATTAAATGTTAAGTTATAACACTAAAAAACTAAAAAAGCCTAAATGAAAAATCGGAAAAATTAAAAATGCAGTCCATCTGACACTCATTTGTCAGCAGAAAAACACCGGGGAAGGGAAAGATGTTTGTTAGTTGATGTGGTTTCGGAATGTAAAGTTCAAAAACTAAAACTCCAGTCGTGAAAAGTTAAGATAATTATGCCACATCTCCAGAATGTTGCGATATTCATTATTTACTTTGTTCTTGCATTTGCCGGGTGAAGATGCTTCGATCCGGTTAGCCTGGGTAAGATATCCTTTGATTTTGCCGTCAGGTTTACTGTTTGAAGTGTTGAATTTGTCCATAAGATTGCTTTTTAATTGTATACTACCATAAGTCCCGATACAAAAATAATCTTTTCATATTATGAAAATGTTAAATCAGTAAACATTTGTTTTATTTTTTTCAACAATCAGGTGTTTCAATTCAGAAGCAATTCTTTTAATTTCATCGTTTGGCTTTCTGCATCTGAAAAGTTCATTATTTTTGATGGAATTTTTAATGAAGCAAAAGTGGAATGAAAGTTTTGTATATTTCTTATGATGGAATGACAGATGCTCTGGGGCGGTCGCAGGTGATACCTTATCTGGTGGGGCTTTCTTCAAAGGGTCATACAATACACATAATCAGTTGTGAAAAGAAAACTGCTTCACAAAATGAAAGAGATGATGTTGAAGATATTTTACGCAAAAATCATATTCACTGGCACCCGCTTACTTTTTCCACACAACCTCCGTTTCTGTCGAAAGTTAAAGATGTTGTAATTATTAAAAAAAAGGCCCTGGAACTTCAGCAAAAGGAAAGTTTTGATATTGTACATTGTCGCAGTTATATTGCTGCCCTGGCGGGTCTTGACTTAAAGCTTAATCATGATGTTAAATTTGTATTTGACATGCGTGGTTTCTGGGCTGATGAGCGTATTGACGGGAACATATGGAGTCTGAAAAATCCCATTTACAGAATAATATACAGTTACTTTAAAAAGAAAGAGAAATTATTTTTCCATCATGCCGATGCTGTAATAAGTCTTACCCAAAACGGAAAAGATGTCATAGAAAATATTTTTGGTGACGAAATAGCCGGAAAAACTACAGTGATACCTTGTTGTGCAGATACAGAACTGTTTTCAAGGGAAAATCTACCTGCCCATCAGGTAAGAGAATTAAAATCACGCCTGGGGCTTTCCGATAATAATTTTGTGCTTTCTTACCTGGGGTCAGTGGGTACATGGTACCTTCTGGATGAAATGCTTATATTTTTTAAAAAACTGAAGGCAAAATTTCCGGATGCCAGATTCCTTTTTATCTCAGGCGATGAACCTTCCCAAATAAAAAGAAAAGCAAGTGAAACCGGTATTGATCCGGATGATATAATAGTTGCAAAAGCATCCCGTGAAAATGTGCCTGCATATCTTTCACTATCTGACGCTTCTGTTTTTTTTATCAAACCTGTATTTTCAAAAAAGGCCAGCAGTCCTACCAAGCAGGCTGAAATTATGAGTATGGGAATTCCGGTGATTTGTAATTCCGGGGTGGGTGATACAGATCTGATTTTTGCGGGAAATGATGCCGGACTGGTTTTGAAAGATTTTTCTGAAACCGAGGTGAACAGGGTGATCAGCGAAATGGATGAAATTTTAAAACTTGACCCTGCTCAGATCAGAAAGAAAGCCATTAAAATGTTTAGCCTTGATGATGGAGTTGAGAAATATCATAAGATTTACTCTGAGATCATGAAATAATTTTCATAAGAAAGAAAATGTCCGGGTGTTAAAAGCATCCGGACATTTTTGTTGTAAAGAGGTATTAGCTGTTAATTCAGGTAAAGTCTGTATGCCAGGTTGAAATTCCTTCCGGGCATGGAAAAGTGCCGGTCTTCTACCCTTGAAAGGTCTACCTATTTTGAAATGTTAAACTTTTAACAATTCAAAATTAGGATAATATGCCTGGGTAAGGGAGTGGCAAACATCCCCAAAAATGGGGATTTTTCAAGAGAAAATCCGAAACAGAAAAAATTTCAGTTTTCCTGAAGATTGTATTTCTTTATTTTGGAATATAGTGTTGTACGGCTGATGCCCAGTCTCCGGCTTACTTTCGTAACATTGCCTTCCATTCTGTCGATACATTCCTTGATTGTAAGTTTTTCAATTTCTTCAAGGGTCATGTTGGTAAAGTCATCATTATGCATACCGATTTCATTGACTCGATTAAGGTCAGTTACAACTTCTTTTTCCTTAGGGCTGTCACTAATCGGGTTTACAATATTGAAGCTGCTGTGTCCGTTAAAGTTTACAATATTCTCAACGTAGTTCTCCAGTTCACGCACATTGCCGGGCCAGTTATAATCCGTGATCTGGCTGAGTAATTCGCCGGAAATAGAGGGGATGGGTTTGTTAAGTTTTTGTGCTTTTACTTTGAGGAAGTAATTGAAGAGTGTAAGTTTATCGTTGCCTCTTTTCCTGAGAGGAGGTATAAACAAGGGTATTACACTCAGGCGATAGAACAGGTCTTCACGAAAAGTACCCTTTTGCAATTCATCAATCAGGTTTTTCTTGGTAGCCGCAATCACCCGTACATCAACGGGTATATTTTTGCTTCCACCCACGCGTGTTACATAACCTTCCTGAAGAACCCTGAGTAGGTTTACCTGCATATCAAGCGGCATCTCACCAATTTCATCAAGAAAGATGGTGCCACCATTGGCCAGCTCAAATTTACCGGCATGTCCGCCTTTTTTCGACCCTGTAAAAGCTCCCTCCTCATATCCAAATAATTCGCTTTCAATGAGGTCCTT
>PWIL01000052.1 GCA_003560455.1 Mollicutes bacterium | reverse complement strand
TTTGAGAAACTATAATTTTAAAACATTTAATAAGATTACCTTATATTAGCTAAAATAGTAGGGAACTGAAAAGCTGTTCAAGCCCGGTCAACGGCTCACATATTAAACAGGCAAAAACCTGTTTTTTTGTTTAATATTAGCTTTATTTAAAAAGATAGCTAATTAGGGTTGAAAAAGATTGTGACCAAATTGTGGTCATTTTTTAATATTTAAAGCGCAAAAAGAAATAAACAAATATTTAATTAACAATCAACTATTTTTAAATGCTGATTAAGTTCACTTACATATTGGACTACTGAGCAGTTCCAAATGTATGCAATTTGTTTGAAATTTAGGTAAACTAACTAATAATTGACAATTTTAGGGTAATATTGATAAAATAATAATAGTTCTTTAACATTTAACTATAAAAATTTAATTTTTCAGTTTAAAAAGTTATAAATTTAAAAAGAAAGGAAAACACTATGAAAAAAGATTGGAGCAAATTTAAACCAAAAACAATTATTGATTTATCAGCAAAGAATGATCACGTTAAAATGGGTCGTCCATGTTGTGGTGGTTCATGCATTGGTGGTAACTGTAAAGCTATTCCAAAAATTGCCAACATTTTTAAGCAGTTGTAAGTAAAGTAATCTTAACAGGCCCTTATAGCAATTTTGTTCTGAGGGCCTATTTTAAAGGAAAATACTATGAAAAAATTATTTATTCCAGAAAAAGTCGTTTTTTACATCGAAAAAGATGAACAATTAGGAATTTTTCATGATTTAAAAAGTGGCAAAAGAGCTTATGTTAATGTTGATACAATTGAAATAATTCAACATTTAATTAACGGATTTAACATTAATTCTTTTTTTCCTGTAGAAATAAATCAAGAAAAAAGAACAGAATTAATTAATCAAAGTGAATCAGTTTTGCATGATTTAATTTTATCTGGTTTATTAACAAAGGAGAAGCCAAATACTGAAGGAATGATTAAAAGAGTTTATGTTGATCCACCACTTAGAGTTGTCTTTCTTGAATTAACTAAAAAATGCAATTTACGCTGTGAACATTGCTATGTGCCCGATTATAATACTTCTGATAATAAAATAAAAACCAATCAGATAAAACTTAATAATGTTTATGATTTAATTGCACAAATTCACGAAATGGGAGTGATGGAATTACAACTTACCGGAGGAGAACCATTTATATTACCATATATTCTTGATATTATTAAGGAAGTACAGAGAAAATTAATTCCTTGTTCTATTTTTACAAATGGGACTTTAATGACTGAAAAAATTTTCAGGTATATATCTAAAAATAATTATGGTTTGATTTTTTATATTAGTTTAGATGGTTATCAAAAAACTCATGATTTTTTTCGGAGGGCTCCAGGTTCTTTCGATAAAACCATTAAAACAGTTAGAAAATTAATTCAGATTGGTTGTGATGTTAGAATTAATACTGTAATTAGTAAGCATAATATAGCTGAAATGCCTAAATTTATTGAATTCATAAAAAACGAATTTGGTGTTTTACATAGACTGGTTAGTGTAGAGCCAATTGGCAGGGCAAATAATGAAATAATTGTCTCAGTAGAGGATCTTGCTTGTTTACTTCAAGAAAGTAAAAATACTTTTGAATTTCTTGATAGTCATGATTCAATTATTGATTGGTTGGCTCCTGCTTGCGGTGTTGGTTCTTCGATGCTCTTTATTGATTCATATGGTAATATATCATTTTGCCCAACATTAACACAAAGAGAAAATCCTGAATTTCTAGCGGGAAACATTATGGATTTACACCTAAAAGAAATTTGGGAAAGTTCAATAGTTTTTAATAAATTTAGGGGATTTCAATGTATTGTGGTGGAACAATGTTATTTTCGTGAATTGTGTAAGGGGGGTTGCAGAAGTAGAGCATACCTTGATACTGGTAATCTTAACTCACCAGATTATGCGATGTGTTTATTGTATAAAAAAAAGTAAAGACAAGCCCAATTTTAATTGGGCTTTATTTTTTTAAATTAAATTGATATAATTAAATTATGGTTGCACTAAAAGTAAAATTTACTAATATTTCATTATCCCAAGAGGTCGACTGGATGCATGGTTTTTTATTTAAGAATCAATGGGGTTGGGGCAAATATATAATCAGAAAACATCCTAAAATAAAAGAAATATTTTTTCTCAAAACAGAAAATGAGCAAGTTAATTTTCTAAAAAATTACATAACTGAATTTAAAAAAGAAAATTATAATATAATAGAAAAAAATAAGATAAGATATCAACTAGAGTGGCAAAAAATTGAAAAGGATTTTTTTAATATACTTTCAGAAATTATTCAGGTTAATTGGCCAGATAATAGAAAAACAATAAAAGGAATGATTTCTATTAACCCAATTTGCCCTTGTTTTTTAAATGATTGGAGTTTTTCTATCTTTTATAACTATAAAAAAATATTTTATGCTATGGAAGTAATTATGCATGAATCTTGTCATTTTTTATATTTTGAAAAATGGAAAAATATTTATCCTGAAGTTAGTAATAAAAAATTCGAATCACCACATTTAGAATGGCATTTAAGCGAAATAATTGCTCCAATTATTTTAAACGATCAAAGAGTTAGAAAATTATTGAAGCAAAAAGCTGTTTTCTATGATGAACATGAAAAAATTAAAATTGATAATAAAACGCTTCCAAAATATTTTACTGAGTTATATAATCAAAATAAATGTTTTGATGAATTTCTAGATAAAAGCTACAAGACGATTAAAGAAAATAAAAATTTATTTCCTATGAATTAATTGAATATGAAATAAAAAAATGATTCTAAAAATTATGAAATTAAAGTTAAAATCTGAAAAACATTTTGTTGTTTGGTTAGCGCAGAAATAATTTTAAATAATCAACTCCACCAACCTCCCCTATATTGCCCTGGCCTAAATTGTGACCATTTTGTGTCCAAAGATTGATGAAGCTTGACTACAGTTGAGTACATTTGACTAGGTTTGAGAAACTATTATTTCACTAATATTTAATCAGATTACCTTATATTAGCTAAAATAGTAGGGAACTGAAAAGCTGTTCAAGCCCGGTCAACGGCTCAGATATTAAACAGACAAAAACCTGTTTTTTTGTTTAATATTAGCTTTATTTAAAAAGATAGCTAATTAGGGTTGAAAAAGATTGTGATCAAATTGTGACCATTTTTTTAA
>PWIL01000074.1 GCA_003560455.1 Mollicutes bacterium | reverse complement strand
TTGATTTAAAATTAAAACCAGCCAATCTTAAAAAACTTGAAAGTTTGATTAAACGCGTCGATAATTTAAGTGATAAAACGATTGAAATTGGGATTATTGGTAAATATACTAGCCTTCAAGATGCCTATTTATCAGTTGCTGAAGCAACTAAACACGCTGGTTATGAAGAAAATGTAACCGTTAATATCAATTGGTTAGATTCTGAAAAATTAGAAAAGAAAAATCTAAAACCAATTATGCAAAAACTGGACGGTATTATTATTCCAGGTGGTTTTGGCTCACGTGGCATTGAAGGAAAAATTAAAGCCATTAAATATGCCCGAGAAAATAATATTCCTTTTTTAGGCATTTGTCTGGGAATGCAACTTGCGACGATTGAATTCGCCCGTAATGTATGTCAGATTAAAGATGCTAATTCAAAAGAATTCAAAAATGAATGTCAAGCAATTATCGATTTAATGGAAGAACAAAAAAGTATTATCAATATGGGGGGCACTATGCGGCTTGGTAATTACGAGTGCCAAATAAAACCAAATACCCTCGCTCGTAAACTATATAAAACAAACAAAATAAAAGAACGACATCGACATCGTTATGAATTTAATGATGAATATCGTTCTATTTTAGAAAAAAATGGCATTATTTTTTCAGGAATTAACAAGCCATCTAATTTAGTTGAAATTATTGAATACAAAAACCATCCCTTTTTCATTGGTTGTCAATTTCATCCCGAATTTAAAAGCCGACCAATAAAAGCCCACCCCTTATTTAAAGGATTAATCAAAGCAAGTAAAAAGTAGTCTAACGACTACTTTTAAAATAAGCCAATAATATCATTTATCGTAATATAAATAATCAAAAATATTAGTAAAGCAAAACCAATCATGTGAATAACATTTTCTACTTTTGGATCAACAGGCGATCCTTTTATTTTTTCAATAATTAAAAACCAAAGTCGACCACCATCTAGCGCTGGAAAAGGCAGTAAATTAATAACTCCAACATTAATACTAATTAAGGCAACCAACATCATCACACTTAAAAACCCAACTTGCGCAGTTTCACCAACAATATTGAAAATACCAACCGGTCCAGATAAACTATCCATTGCTAAACCACCACTAATTAACAACGCAATTACCAAATACATTTGCTCTATAATATTATAAAATTTATTAAAAGCAAAACTTAATGCTGAGGATACACCATAACTCGGCTCATTTTTTAAAACAAAGCCATAGCGATATGCTTCAATATCCTCAATTTCTTCTTTTTTAGGTGCGATTGTAATCGTATTTTTTTCACCATCGGAAAGATATTCTAGATCAATCTCTTTTCCATAATTTAAATGCAATTCTAAAAATAAACGATCAATACTGCGAATTGAAACACCATTAATTCCGGTTATAACATCACCTTGACCAATATCATGTTCGGAAATTTCATAATCATCCCACACTTTATCAATAACTGGTTTATTTGGTGGTGCACCATTAATTAAGGCCACCATAAATAATAAAACCCAAGCTAAAATAAAATTAAATAACACCCCTGCAGTAATAATAAGTGCTCGGTTTCTCCAAGGCTTAGCATATAATTTTTTTGATTTCGCTATTTTTTCTTTTTCATTTACTTCTTCACCCGCCATACTGACAAAACCGCCAATCGGAAATGCCCGAATTGCATAAATTGTTTCATCATTCGGTCGTCGAAAATGATAAACAACCGGTCCCATTCCTAGCGAAAACTCATAAACATGAACCCCCGACCTTTTAGCAAAAATAAAATGACCAAGTTCATGAACAAAAATAATCAAACCAATAATCAGAATAAAATAAATTAAAGTCATAATCTCTCCTCCTTAAAGAATTGTCATAAAAAATATATAACCAACCAACACCAAAATTAAACTATCTAAACGATCTAAAACGCCCCCATGACCTGGAATCAAACTTGAATAATCTTTTTTTCCAAAATATCTTTTAACTGATGAAAAAACTAAATCACCAAACTGACCTAAAATTGTCAAAAACATCACAATTAACAAAATTTTTGTCAAAGCAATTTCCGGATTTATAACTGTTAAATAAAAAGTTGTCGCCACAAACACAGCCATTAAGAATCCACCGATCGCTCCTTCAAAAGTTTTCTTTGGTGAAATATTGGCTAGTAATTTTGTTTTACCAACTAAAACACCTGTAATATAAGAATATACATCACCAATTACAGGAATAATTAATAAAAACAAGAAATAATCAAGTGAGATATTACGGACTAAAACTAATAAGCTAAACGCATAAGCTAAAAAGAATAGACCACCAATTAAATAAAAAGCATCATTAACACTATATATTTTTCGGTTATTATAAATAATCACTGGTAAGAGATAAACTAAAAATATCCCCGATAACAATCGTAAATCAAGCGTCATATTTAAAGTACTATAATCAATCCCAAAAATAAATAAAGTCATCATTACATAAGAAATAAACTTAACAAAAAGTGGTAATTCTTTTTTAGTTTCTTTAATTTCAATAAATTCTTTTAAAGCAACTAAAGCCAACACATAAATAGCAAGTTGATACAAAAAGCCACCCATAATAATAATTGGGGTGGTGATTAAAATAATAATTAAAGCACTAAACACTCGTGTTGCCATTATTATAGCCTCCAAACCTTCTTTTTCTAGTTTGATACTCTGCTAATGCCAAATCAAAATCTTTTTCACTAAACGCCGGAAAATAAGTTTCTGGAAAATATAATTCAGCATATGCCAACTGATATAACATAAAATTACTTAACCGTAATTCACCACTAGTCCGAATTAAAAAATCAATTGGGGGTAGATCTTGATATAAATATTTTTGCCAATTTTTTTCAGTAACATCCTCAATTTTTATTTTATTATTAACAATATCTTGATGCATTTTTTTACTTGCATCAACAATTTCTGATAATCCACCATAATTTAAACAAATATTTAACACTTTACCTTTAAAATGCTTTGTATCATTTTCTATTTGATCAATAATATCTAATATCTCTTTTGATAAAGGTTCTTGTCTTCCAGAAACAACCATTTTAATTTTATCTTTTTTAAATTTAACAAAATCTTTTTTAAATTTTATTTTAATTAATTTCATTAAGAAATCAACTTCTGCTTTGCTACGCTTAAAATTTTCGGTTGAAAAAACAAAAATGCTTAAATAATTAACGCCTTTTTTAAATGCATAGTCAATA
>PWIL01000120.1 GCA_003560455.1 Mollicutes bacterium | reverse complement strand
TCAATTAGTAGCATCATTAATAACTGGTATAGTCGCTATAATCCTTGCATATTTTGACTATGGAGTTTGGGCCCTGGCTTTTAAATATGTATTGATTGCGTTCTTTTCGTCTATATTTTACTATTTGGTTAATCCGTGGTACCCCAAAAGTTTGATTAACAAAAAATCATTTAATAAACTTTTTAGTTTTGGGTCAAAATTAATGGTTTCTGGGTTAATCAATACGACTTATAAGCATATCTATAAAATAATTATTGGAAAGGTTTTTGCCGCATCAACACTTGGGTTCTATACTCAAGCCAATAATTTTAAGGATATGTTTTCAAAAAATATTGTTAATACACTTCAAAAAGTAACATACCCAATTCTTTCCAAAACGAATGATGATAAGAGAAGACTTAAAAATGGGTATAGAAAGATAATACAGATTACTTCTTTTTTTATTTTTCCAGCTATGTTGGGTTTAATCATGATTGCTGAACCACTAATCCAGTTAACTATTGGCGATAACTGGTTAGAAACAGTACCAATTCTTCAAGTTCTGTGTCTTTCAGGAATGTTATACCATTTGAACGTAATAAATTTGAATATATTAAAGGTTATAGGGCGACCAGATATTTTTTTGAAACTAGAGATTATAAAAAAAGTAAATATAACAATAGCGGTTGTAATTGGGCTCCAGTTTGGCTTTTGGGGATTAATTGTTGGTGAAGTTGTTACATCATATATAGCACTTTTTCTAAATATGTATTATACCTCTGGTTATTTAAATTACTCAATAAAAGAGCAATTATTAGATATAATTCCAATTATAGTTCGTGTATTTCCAATGGTTATTATTTTAGGGGTATTAAATCTTTTTTCATTTCGAAATAATGCTATTGAAATATCTCTTTTTATTTTATTGGGATTTGTAGTGTATTTTTTAACTAATATTATTTTTAAATCGAAGCAATTGATTTTAATACTTAAATTTTTACAGAAAGAATTGGGGGTTAGTAAATTATTTTCTTAATTTCGATTTAAATAAATTACAGTATTTAAGTCTATTCAATTATAATTGAAAATCTCATACTTAATGGTGTCAATTCATAAATCTCAATTATTTATAAATGAATTACTCGATAAAATTATTAATTCGGGTGTTAATTATATGTTATTATCTGGTTTTGATAATAATTGGAAAAAGAATGAAAGTGTTGAAATCGATTTATTTATACCACAAACTCAAAAACCCATTTTTTTAAAGGTTATTAAAAAAATGGGTTTTTTGAAGAGATGTGAACCGGCAAATCTACCAAATCATACTTTTTTTGTTCGTTGGAGAAAGGATTTTAGCTTGATATTAGATGTTAAATATAATCTGAATTTTTATAATTATAAGGGAAGTTTATGGACGCCTATACATAGTGAGTTGAATTTTTATAAAAGAGAGTTTGAAAACGGAATATGGAGACCCGATGATTTTATGTGTATTCTGTTATATGCTGCAAATTGTTGTTGGTCTAAACAAGGACGATTGAATCAAAGACATGTGGAGAACCTTAAGACATATATCATTAAGTATTCCAATAATTTAGATTCAAATAATACAAAATTTACTGAAAAATTATTTTCAATATTAGAGAGTTATACACTTGATACTCT
Organism: Mollicutes bacterium; assembly: GCA_003560455.1. Classification (GTDB taxonomy): domain Bacteria; phylum Bacillota_I; class Bacilli_A; order RF39; family UBA660; genus CSSED10-109M. The sequence goes on along the minus strand of PWIL01000120.1, from coordinate 1,599 downwards.
ACCTGAAGCAATAGAAGGTTTAATTAAACCATACTTTTATAAATCTACTTCTTTTACACTAGTTTTAAAAAAAGTTTTAAAAAAGCTCAATCCTGCTAAAGGTAATTATATTCTATTTCTTGGTCCGGACGGCTCTGGTAAGACAACCTTGGTTAAACAGGTTAAGAACAAATTATTCTTAAAATCAGTAGATCTTTATCTTGGCATGGGTGAAAATAATTGGCACTTTTTATCAATTAAGAAACTACAAGAGTTGTCAAATGGTAAATCAACTAAGCAAATACTTTTTAAATGTGTTTACTATTACATGTTATTGCCTATTGAGCTATTGATTCGCCAGTTAAAATTAATGAAACAAATGCGATGGAGATTTATATTGATTGATCGTTATCCCGGTTACCTGTTTCTAAAAGGAAATTTTCTTAAGAGATTATATAAATTTATTCTTCCTCAACCCGACTTGATTGTATTACTATCAGGAGACCCTAAGTTAATTGCTGCAAGAAAAAGTAATGAAACCACTCCTGAGCGTACTTTAAAAGAGATTACCAAATGGCGAAAAGTGGCCGATGTTATTGGTGCAAAACATCAACTTGAATTAGATACAACCGAAAACAATATCAATTTTTGTGTTGAAAAGATTATTGAGTTGATTAGGAAAGATCTAAGTCTTCATAACAAAGTTCTAAAACATATATAAATAATTTTCTTGAGAGTTATTACTAAATATTTACCTAAAAGAATACAGGATGGTGTTATAATCATAAAATTACCCTCAGTAGTTTTAAAACTCTTCATGCAACATGGCAAGAAACGAAAGGAAATGGAATTTAAAGGTTATAAATATGCAATCAGTAATGACTTATGGAACAAAAATATAGTTGAGATAAATGAAATACCCTTCGGATTTTACAGTCGTCGGGGCAGAATAGCTAATGATAAAGATATGCCAATAATTGAAGAATTTTTATGGAATCAGTTTGATAGAGTGAAAAATGATTTAGTTCCAATATATCGAATAATTGATATAAGAACAATAAAAAGGTTAGAAATTAATGGTTTGTATAATAAAAATTTGAATTATTTTTTATCTAAAGTAGAGAATTGTAGACTTCCACTTAGTTCTTCACATGGGGATATTCACAAAGGTAATGTGGTATTTATTAATAATCGATTGTGTTTAATTGATTGGAGTATGTATAAAAATAAAAGCAGTATATTTTTTGATATAATGCATTTCTATATTAGAAATATTTGTGAATATAAAGGTATAAGTTGGACTGATGCATTGTTTATAGAGTCAGAAAAATTAGATTTAATAATCAATAAATTTTCACTGAATCTTAAACAGGCGCAAATTCTATATGCTATCGATAGAACTTGTAGAGAAATTGAACAAAAAGATTTTAACTTTAAGAACTTAAGAATTCAGAAATATTTAGATACTTTTAAAAAGCTTGTACAGTCGTATGATTGATATCTCTGTTGTGATTCCGACTTGTGATCGACCAGATTTGCTAAAAGAGTGTCTGAAGTCCGTCTACTCTCAGACAGTCAAACCAACAGAGGTCGTAATTGTAGATAATGGTATTAAATCTG
>PWIL01000139.1 GCA_003560455.1 Mollicutes bacterium | reverse complement strand
GACGCGGGGCTGAACCAGGCGTGGATGGTCGATGCCGTCGATCTCGACGGCAACCCCCGCATCGACCCCAGCCGCAGCCAGGTCGACATCGGTGCGTACGAATATCGGCCGGCGCTGATTTTGTTCGTGCAGTGAGGCCGCCAGGTTTTTCAAGGGCCTCACTGGCCATTAAGGTGCAGGCAAGCTTTCGAGATCGTCCTCTTACTCGTCCTCGTCGTCGTTCTCGATTCGAGTCTTCGAGGACGAGGACCGCTTCGCTGAGGACGAGGACGAGAACGATGGCGAGGTTCGCGTTTGCGCCAACGGTCGGGACGGAGCCCGACCCTCCAAAGCCTTGGTTTTAGCTCCTTAATCGTAAATTGTTTGAGTAAATGAGTCAAAGATTTTCCGTCGCTTACTTCGGTTTTCAGACGTTTTGAGTGTTCAGTGGTTCAGGGGTTCAGAGTTCAGGAGAGAGCCCTGAACTTAGTGGTCATTTAGGGTGGATTTACGGTCATTATTTCTTGTGCAGGCAGACCTCTCCCCCGTTGGGGATGGCAACGACCGAAATATTGCGATGTTGACGCTCAGGCGGTTTTGAGTAAAGCAACCAAGTCGTTAAACGATCTGGTGGTTCGCCGGTATTGAGCTTGGAGGATTGAATTGGGTTTCAGCGAAGCATCCGGGGAACGAACAAAGATGCTGCCTGCAATAGGTCCCACGATACGATTGCGCACGATCACAAGCACAGCGGCTGCTTTACGTCCGTAATCGGACAGGGCGTAGACGTACCGATTGTCGGGCCGTTCGATCAGGCCATGTGCTTTGAGTTTGCGCAGGTCGTAGGCGAGTTGATTGCGGGTATACTGATCGGGTTGTAGTTGGTGTGCATCCAACACGGCCTGATGGATCTGTGCGGCACTTTGGCCTCCCAGATGCGAGCAACTGTGCATCAAGACTTCCAGCAGTCGGATGATGCGATCGTTTTCAAGTCGAATGCCGGCCATGCGCCGGCTTTTGAGGCGAGTTGGTTTTGCCAGATTTTCCAGTATGGGGTGGTCAATCTCCACGTTGAGGTTCTCTGCTTGTGCATCGGCAAAGCGCTCATTGACTGCCTGCAGTTTGTCGGCCACATCGGGCAGATGATCCAGTTTTTTTCTCAGGTGAAAGTCCTTGAGATTGTTTGAGCACGCCTCAATACGCAGGAACGTATTATCCTTTTCGTATTGCTTTACGGAGGCGTTTTTGGAGTAGGCGCGCAGGACATGATGGCCATGATCCATCTGATCGAGCACCACCTGATGCTTTCCACGGGTATGTTTGGTGATCCGCCAACCGAAGATGTTGGCGATACGCTGGCTATTGATCCGAGCCAAGCCAAGGTCGCAGGATCGCTCAAAGATGCAATGGATTGGGTGATTGCGTTTGAAGATGACATTCTGAGCATGTTCGATCTGACTGATAAAGTAGTAGCGACGCAGGTCCATGCTGTCACGTTCGTGCTGCGCGAATTTCGGCCCCAGCACGAATGTCCAGTAGTCGAGCCGTTCCTGAATGCGGTGTGGATCGATGTGATCGGCGGCCGTCTGCAAGGCAACAGGGTCGGACACGGAGACAAAAGCATTATCTTTCATGCGAAACCGCACCCCCTCGGACTTAAGCATGGGAGCAATGATGTCATGGCCATTGAGATAATATGTGGCGTAGAAGGGCAGATAGGCGCCAATCCGCATTGCGAAGGGGCCAAGTACTTCGTCGATGACATAGAAGTACAGATGCGTATAGCGGCTGCGTTGTGGAGCCAAAATACGCCAGTTGGGGTCGGCACATCGGAACTTCGGTTTAACGATGCGAAAGCTTGGTCCTTGTTCCATGCTCTTGAGCACATAATAAACCCCCGTTCGGCCTTGGCGCTGCATGCGCATGCGAAGCGGTGCAAGCGCATCTTTCTTGCGCACGTTTTTCTCCGCCCAGACGATTGGAATATCATGATTCAGGGCATACGCATTGACCCAGATCAAATATTGATCGGTCCGTTGACGTAGCGTTTGCTTGCTGATACAATCGACTTGTTTCAAAGTTCGGAAAAAGTATTCGATGTTTTCAGGACGGGACAGCGTCGAGAGGTAGCCGCGAATCACGATGCGATCGAAACAGTGATAGGCAAAACGAATCGAACGACCAAACAGTCGAGTGAGCTTTTCCATCGGTTTCTCCTTTTGGCTTTATCCGGCCACTCCATTGTGGGGTGGAGAAACCGATGGAATCAACCTTGGAGTTAACGAATGGCAGTCGATAAAACGTACATGGAGGTTGAAGACCTTGAGGTCTATCTACGACTTTGCGCTTTGCACATTGAAATTTGCAATCTGAGTCACGATTGGCCGCAAGAAGAGCGCTACGAACTGGGTTCACAAGTGCGCCGCTCATCGAACAGTTCTCCGGCGCAGTTAGCCGAGAAACACGATGACCGCCATATCCGCAACAAGATCGAAGGCGTCAATCGCAGTCGCGGTGAAGCAGGAGAGACGATCCATCACTTGTTCATCGCCAAGCTCAAGGGATACATCAATGCGTCTGTGTACGGCTCCTATCGGAGTCAGTACAAGGAGTGCATCCGCATGCTTAACGGTCTCGAAAAATCACTGGAAAAGCACTTGCCGCTGTCCGAGCGCAAGTGGCCCAAACTGAACTCTGAACCCCTGAACCCCTGAACACTCGCACCAAGGTTTGATAGCTCACAAGCGGTATTCCAAACTGAAAAGAATTTCAAATATTTTTGGCTAGACATTATAGCATGAACGCGGGGAATCGGTGAACGATAGCGGCGACGAGAACGGTTAACGATTGGGAGCATTCGCCTCGTTTATGAAACCCTTTACGCGGACAGCAATTCTCAATATGACATCCAGACCCCCGTGACCTTGCGTCACGGGTGAACACGTTCGGGCAAAACGGCGGCGATCAGCCCCGAACGTTCGCGCCTGCCGGATAAACCGGCAGGGGGCGTGGCCATATTGAGCATTGCTGTTACGCGGACCTCGGCAATTGCGACGCGATGCCGTTTGCGATAAAATACCCATTGCCTTCACGGATCTGTTTGTTTTTCCGTTCAGTCATGTTGTTGCCGATTCATTTTGTGCATCCCTGGGTGCTGTTGGGGTTGTGGACGCCGCTGCTGTTATGGGGAATTCACGCCATCGTCCGGTTTCGGCACCGCCGGCGGCTGGCCCGGTTCGCGGACGAACCGATGCGCGATCGGCTGCGG
>PWIL01000036.1 GCA_003560455.1 Mollicutes bacterium | reverse complement strand
TATGATATAACGAGTGTGCTTCTACTTGATCCAACTGTTGAATTTGTTACGATAGATCAAGACGATATTGAATCTTTTGAAGACGACAGCGAAAACCAAAGCGGAACGCTTACGGCTACAGTAGAAGTGAGTGATGGCGCTGATGATTCTGTGGTATGGAGTAGTAGTGATGAAACAGTGGCTACAATTAACGAAAATACAGGAGCATGGGAGATTGTACCCCAACAGGAAACGGGAACCCGAACGACTACATTTACCGCAACGAGCGTGGAAGACTCTGAGAAAAGCGACTCTATCACACTCACACTTTACAGCTTACAACCTGAATTTGAAAAAGAATCTGAACCTACAACCTTTGAAACGATAGAATAATGGCACTTATAACACAGAATTTAGAATTTAGATTTACATCCAAAGCAGGTATTGTTGCGATATCTGATGAACTGAACGTGTGGGAGGATCAAAGCGGAAACGGCAGGGATATTACTGCTCTTGACGAAACAAGAAGACCATCGCTAACAGCCGATTCATTAAATCAGTTTGCTGTTCCAAGATTTGATAGTGACATAATGAAGTCGGTTGATTTAGGGTCAAATTATGCAGGTTCGGCTGAAACTATCTATATGCTTATACGAATGGCCAGGCCGGGCGCCACTCGATTTTTGCATGACGATGAATCATCAATTGGAAGGCAGGCAATTGGTGTACATTTAAGTAATAAGTTAAGAGCTTCGACAGCAGTTGATATTGATTCAGTTGACGAGATACCCGACAATGAGTGGTTTACTGCTATTGTTCAGTGGAATGGAACCGTAGTTAATATTTTCTTTGATGATGTTGACCAAACCCCTGAGACAAATTCAGCCTCCATGAGGAACAAGACGGGTATAACGTTGGGATCACGTGGAGATAACGCTATTCCATTAACATTTTCAATAGCCGAATTTATATCATACAGCGCCTTCCATGACGCTTCACAAAGATCAGACATATTAGCTCACATGGAAGATGAGTGGTTTACTGCCGATGCAGAAGAGGTCTCGGTAGAGGGCAATAAGATTACCATAACTGTTGATGATACAGTAACTCTTTCAGAGGAGAAAACTCTTATTGAGGGTGATGCTGAGGCATCTGCACTTATTAATGTTGAAACACCTGACGGACAGGGAGCAACATTGGTTACGGCCCTCACAGAAACAAACCTTTCGGGCGGTAAGTCCTATTCTGCAACTATTGGAACGAATGAAGGACAGACGTTTGCGGATGTAAGGGCTTCTGATCTGACAATTACAGGAACCATACAAGAAAATGGAACAGCCGTTGAGGGTGTTCTTGTGAGGGCTATTGACCAAAATACAGGTACAGTATATGAAGATACGACAAATGCTCAGGGTGAATATACAATCACTGTAGGAGCAAACACGCTTCATACTGTAGTTGCTTATTATGAAGAAAGGGCATCCCTTACATCAGGGAATATTTTCACAGCTGTTGATAATTACGCAGGTAAGCATGGAAATGAAATTTCAATTGAAAGGATAGTCAATGAAAGCTAAAATTGTATTTCGGGATAACGTTGGAAGCGGGTATGAGTGCTTGGTTAGCACATCCCCATCATTAGCGGTTCCGCTTCGTTTTGGTCCTGTCGAATCTGATCAGTATGGAATTGTACGCTTTTCTATTGAGGGGCTTACTCCTAATACAAGGTATTATGCAGGGCTTCACCAAAATGGATTACCTACTTCAGCTCCTCAGTGTTCTTTTCGGACACTACCAGCAGGAAAGGCTTATAGTTTTGATTTTATGTTAGCAAGCTGTGCAAACACAGGAAGCACAAATAGTATTTTCCCCTCGATTGTTGCTGAGGACCCTTTGTTTTTTATTCATATGGGGGATATCCATTACAGGGATGAAACTTCAACTGATCCTGAAGATCATATTGATAACTACGATCTTGCATTGAATGCAAGTAATCAGCAGGACTTATACAGAAACATGCCCGTATGGTATATGTGGGATGATCATGACTACGGCCCGAATGACTCTGATAGAACTTCTCCAAACAGGGATGCAAGTTGTGAGGCGTTCAGAAGAAGAGTTCCACTAAAAGACCTTGTAAAATCAGGTATTACAGACGAGGTTTTTTATAAGTTTGAGATTGGAAGGGTAGTTTTCATTATGAGCGACCTAAGGGCAGAAAGAGATCCGAATAATGAAACGGATGATGAAAACAAAACTATGATGGGATTTGATCAGCGAGAATGGTTTAAGGAAGAATTGACTAAACACCCAGGGAAAGTGATTTGTTGGATGAGTAGTGTTCCGTGGGTTGCAAGTTCAGGGTCTGATACATGGGCATCGTTTCAAACTGAAAGGAATATTATCGCAAACGCTATTGCTGATGCAGGTGTTCAGGACAGGTTTTTCGTTATTGCGGGGGATATGCACGCTGTAGCGGTCAATGATGGAACTCACTCGGATTATTCAGATGCTCAGGCAGGTGGTTTTCCTGTGTATCAGGTAGCTCCGTTAGACAGAGGTAATTCTACGAAAGGAGGACCATATACATCAGGCCCGTTTGATAATAATAACAATCAAGTTGGAAAGATTGAAATTACAGATAATGGTGGTGACACGATAACGGTTAAGTTTACAGGATATGAGTTTACGAGCGGAGCATTGTCAGAACTTACAACACACCAATTTGAGGCGCAATTATGAGTGTATGGGTAGCAGGATTGGAACCAGAGTTTACAGAAATTGACGGATCTATTGCAGAGTATGATTCTGTAGCAATAGGTAATGTAGCTAATTTTACATTACAGGAAGTTACCGAGCAGGTTGACAAAGTTGTCAACATATCCCCCGAAAACGGAGCAACAGGGGTAAGCCGTACACCTACACTTACATTCACTGAGGAAGGTGAGATTCCTGCGAACAGATACTATCAAATTATGGCAGTAGCGATAGCCACGCAGGGAACAACACCTGATTTCAATGAAGGAATTAAGGTTACGCAGGAATGGGTGGATCAGGAGAATCAGGAGTTTACGCCATCAGAACAGCTTGATTCAGACCAATGGTATGCGTGGAAAATAGTCCCAAAATTAATGCCTGAACAAGCAGAATATGTAGAAACATTTGATGGAAATGATAACGATCCACTCCCCGAAGAGTGGGAAAGTGAGGTATTATTATGAGTAGTGTAACAATTCAAAATAACAGAGCAAGGTTTTTAGTAAGTCAATCACCTTC
>PWIL01000092.1 GCA_003560455.1 Mollicutes bacterium | reverse complement strand
AATCCAATATCTTTTGATTATAAACTTACCTTAAATAATCAGGAATATTCTGTGCAATTTATACAAAAAGAGAGGAGTTATAAAATTTTTAAAAACGACAAAGAGTTGGCATCGTTTATTATTAAAAAAACACAAGAAACCATGCCCTTTATCGAGTACTTAAAAAATATTTTTAAAAACGAGTATTTCGTTACTATTAGGGAGAACGAAGATCATGCTATTATTATAGCTATTTTAATGACGATTTTTCTTCGTAATAATGTCAGTTATGGCCCAAGCACTATTTAGAAGTTTTTATTTTACTTTTTTTAAATTAAAAATAATTTAGAAGTTATTTAATTAATATAAGTTTAAGTATAAATTTTTAAAAAATAAAAAATTAATATGAATAAAAAAATATTTATTATACTTTTAGCTGCATCATTTTTGTTTTTTAGTGCGGTACAAGCACAAGCAAGCGAAATATACAACCCAAGGCTTCTTCCGGATAGCCCTTTTTATTTTTTAAAAAGTTGGACTGAAAGCATTGGAACGTTTTTTACCTTTAGAACGGAATCAAAGGTTAAAAGATTTTTAAAACTATCGGAAAGAAGATTAATAGAGGCAATTGCTTTAGATGAAAAAGGCAAGACAGAGTTGGTTGAAAAGACCCTGCAAAAATATCAAAATAACTTTGAATTAGCAATGGAAAATATAGAAAAAAAAGCCCATTCAGAAAATTTTATTGCAAACTTATTAGACCCTCTTGTGGGTTATGCCGTAAGAGGGTTTGAGCGTTTAGAGGGTATTTCTTTACAAAATACGGGAGCAATAGAAAATATCGAAAAAAACCTGGAATCCCTTATTGCTATAGATGTAGAAATTCAAGAAAGAGTTAATGTCAATGATGAAAAACTACCTGAAATTGAGATAGTCGATATATTGGAAGATGACCAAGAAGACTCGAGGGTTGAAAAAGATATTATTAGAGAAGAATTAAAAATAATAGAAGATGATGATAAAGAAATCGTAGAGGCTCAAAAGACGACTGCTGATCAAAAAACAGGAAAGAAAAAACCCGAGGGAATAAGCAATAAAGAAATAATTAAAGATGCCTTTTTAGGTAAAATAAGAGCTGTTAATTGCTTTTATTTTGAACCGGGTGATGTTGGTGGAGAAATGGTAAGAGTTGATATATATGCTAGAAAGGGTGAAATGAAAACTATTTATCATGAAAGGGGTAGTAATGAATATTCAACAATGAAAGATAGCTTTCTTTTTCAATGGGAAGAAGGTTCGACAGAAGGTATAAAAATACCTCTTGAAGAGGGCGAGGAGTTAATGTTGATAGATTCTTCTTTTGAGGAAGATATTCTTGATTGTTTATGGCTTGAGGAGATTAGTATTTTTGGTATTCCCAAAGAAATCAAATTTATACTTATTGATCCAAGCGAAATTATTCTTCGTTCGGTAGTTAGTATGTCTTGTAGTGATACTATTTTTTTAACAAAAGATGATTATTTTTTACCGACCCTGGTAGCGCCGTCGGACCATGTTTATTATGATATTGATTTACATGTATACGATCTTGAAGGAAGGCACGTAGGTATGAATTATGAAACCGGAGAATATGAGCTTCAAATTCCTGATGCAAGAACTGTTGGTAATATTGGTGACGGGGGATTTGAATGGATATCCGTACCAGGTAGTATAAAAAACTATAAAGTTTTTATTGATCCACTATTAGCTCGTAAATGGTCGGAAAAAACCGGACGAAAGATAGAAATTTCTTGTGATGTCCGCCTCATACTTCATACCTGGGAAGTGGGCGAAAGAATAGAGTTGGGTCCAATTAATATTGATATTGATTTAAACAAACCAAACCTTGTAGAGTTTGACAGTCTTGATTTTTAAAAAAATAACTTTATTTTAAAAATTAAAAAATTTAATGATTATGAAAAGTGTTTTTTTTCTTTTAAAAGAGTCTTGGATATTTTATATATCTAAAATAAAAATTTTAACCGGAATAATAAGTATACCTGTATTTTTTTCTCTTTTCTCTTTTTCTTTTTTTTATTTTTTAAACACTACAGCTTTTAAATATTCTATTTATCTTTCCGCCCTAGAAGCGGTTTTTTTAATAATAAATTGGGCTTTATGGCTACTTGCTATTCTTTCTTTAATTTATTGCTTAAAAGAGGAAATCAGTATTAAAGATTCTTTCAGATATAGTTTGAAGTTTTTGGGTTCTTATACCTGGTTAAATATTTTATTGTTTTCAGTTATTATCGGAGGGTTTGTGTTTTTAATAATTCCAGGGATATTATTTTTGGTTTGGTTTTCATTAACACTTATTATTTTTGTTTTTGAGCAAAGAAAAGGATTTGATGCTCTTTTTTTCAGTAAAGAGTTAACAAGGGGTTATTTTTGGAAATTATTATGGAGACTTTTAGCTTTAGAAATAATTTTAATTATAGTAACAACATTAACCTTTTTCTTAGTTAGATTTATAGTGCCGAACAGCTATATGGAATTTTATGTAGGTGGAATGGTTGGCTATTTTATTTTATTATTTTTTGTACCTTTTATAATAATTTATCTATTTTTAATTTATAAAAATTTAATTGAAATTAATTCTAATTTTTCATACACGGAACCTCCCAAAAAAACAAAATTAAAATATTTTATACCTATTTCTTTAGGATTATTAATTGTTGCGATAGGAGTTTTTTTTAACTTTTTAATTATATTTTTAGGAAGAGATATTCCCCCTATTGATGACAGTGATCTTTGGCTTTCGGCGGTGGAAATTCCAAAAGAGGAAAATGCTTTTTATTGTCTTAAAGATATCGATTATATATCAATTGAAGATCACACGCTTTTAAGAAAAATGGCTGAGGGGGAAGAATGGGACCATAAATATGCTGAGGAATTAATTAAAAATAATGAAAAATTTTTTGAAGATTTTGAAAAAATATTAATATTGCCTTATTACCAAGAGCCCGGATTGAAAGATCCCATTTTATTTAATGCTTCTACTATTTTACATACAAACCCGGATTTGCGAACAACAATAATTAATCTCGGTCTTTTTAAGGTTCGTTATTTATTTATTGAAGGAGAAGAAGAGGAGGCCTTTGATTTATTAATTAAAATAATTAAATTTGGTCACCTCGTAGAAAATAAACCGAGGCCTGTGCTTATTTATTGGTCAATAGGTATAAGTTTAAAAAACTCAGGCTTGGAGTTATTTAGAGAATTAATCCCTAAAACCAATATTT
>PWIL01000062.1 GCA_003560455.1 Mollicutes bacterium | reverse complement strand
TCACTAATCTTTCGAACTTCCGTATTGCCCAATTTTGTCTTTGTTTGACCTTCAAATTGTGGATTAGGATGTTTACAAGAAATAATTAATGTTAAACCTTCCTTAACATCATCACCAAGCAATGATTCATCCTTTTCTTTAAGTAAATTATTATGACGGGCATAATTATTAATAACTCTAGTTAAAGCTCTCTTAACCCCATCTTCATGGGTTCCACCTTCATGCGTATTAATATTATTCGCAAAAGAATATAAACTTGAACTATAGCCGTTATTATATTGCATGGAAATTTCGACGATAATATTATCTTCTGCGCCTTCAAAATAAACAACATTTTCATGAATTGGTTTTTTATTTTCATTTAATAATTCCACATAAGCAGCAATTCCACCTTCATAAATAAATTCTTCTTTTTTGTCATCTCTTTCATCAATTAAAATTACTCTTAACCCTTTATTTAAAAAGGCTAATTCACGACTACGATTCCGAACAATTTCATAATCCATTTCAATTGTTTCTTGAAAAACTTCCGGATCAGGACGAAATTCAACTGTGGTTCCAGTTCGCGTTTCACAACAATCACCGGTTATTTCTAATTTTTTTTGTAATTTGCCACCTTTTTCAAAGCGAGTATTATAAATTTTACCTTTTTGATAAACGGTTACATCAACATATTCACTTAAAGCATTAACAACACTAGCACCAACACCATGTAATCCGCCAGAAACTTTATAACCGCCGCCACCAAATTTACCACCGGCATGTAATAATGTAAAAACTGTTTCCACCCCGGAAACACCCGTTTTACTGTGAATCCCAGTCGGAATTCACCGGCCATCATCTTTGACAACTACTGAATTATCTTTTCGGAGTATTATTTCTATGTCATTACAAAAACCAGATAAAGCTTCATCTATCGCATTATCCACAATTTCCCATAATAAATGATGTAATCCTCGACTGCCAGTTGTTCCAATATACATTCCTGGTCTTTTGCGAACGGCTTCTAATCCTTCTAAGACTTGAATGTCTGTTTCATTATATTCTTTCATTTTCCACCTCATCTAAATCGATTATTTTTGCTTTTTTCAATAACTTTTGATCAATATTATTCAATTCTGTCGTTGTAATAATTATTTGAATACTATCATCAATATATTTCAATAATTTATTTCTTTTTTCAATATCTAATTCACTAAATATATCGTCAAGTAATAAAATTGGAAAATTTCCTTTTACTTTATAAAAAATGGGAATTTCCGCTAATTTTAAAGCTATTATTCCAATTCTTTGTTGACCTTGCGAACCAAAATGTTTTAATTCATTATTTTCTAAACAAAATTGAATATCATCACGATGTGGGCCGATTAAAGTAACCCCTTTTTCTTTTTCTTGTTCAATTATTTTAGTAAATTCATCATTTAATTCATTTTTAAAATTAGTAAAATCTTCAATTGTGGGATTAGTAATATATTTTAAATTAAAATGTTTTAAATTAGTAATATCATAATAAATACTCGCAATATTATTATTTAAATTTTCAATATAAGTATGTCGATATTGATAAATACGAGCTGCTTTTTCAATTAATTTATCTGTTAAAACTTTTAATAATTCTTCATTTTGTGATAAATTCATTTGAAATTGTTTTAAGAGGTTATTTCTTTTTTTTAAAACATTTTCATATTCGGAATTTACTTGATAATAATTACTATATAATTGATTTAATTGATCATCTAAATACCTTCTTCTTAAATTTGGTTCTCCTTTGACTAAATTTAAATCACCTGGTTCAAAGATAATAACACCTGTCTTTTGTATTATTTCTTTTCTTTTTACTTTTTGATCGTTGATTTTAGCAATTTTTCCCATTTCACCAATTTGTAAAGTTATTTCATCTTTAAATTGAGTATCTTGAAACAAACCGGAAACAATGCATTTATTTTGTTCAAAAGCAACTAAATTATCAGTCATACTAGTCCGATGTGATTTAAAATTAGATAAAAAGTATATTCCCTCTAAAATTGAAGTTTTTCCAATCCCATTTTTTCCTTTAATTATATTAATGTTTGGACCAAAAAAAAACTTATTCTCTGACTGATTGCGAAAATTTAAAAATTTAATTTCATTTATCCACATTTTTCCACCTTATATATTATTACTATATATTTATTATATCATATATAAGAAAAAAAAAGAACTAAAAAAAGGCTTTTTTTCACCTTTTTTAACTTAATTTTCTTTGTCGAAATAAAGATTCTAAGCGCGATGCTCTTAGTAACTGATTATTAAGTGATTCATAAGAAATATTTAATTCTAATTCTTGCGCATTTTTAAATAAAATAATACTTTTAAATCCTTTTTTATCAATCTCTTTTATTTTTTTCAAAGACAACCAAGTACAATCAATTGAACGGGCAGAACTGGTTGGAAAATAAATAATTCCTTTACTTTCTTCAATGATAATCGGCGCTTTATAAATTTTAGGACCTAATATCTTTTTAGCTCCTTCAAATCTTCCTTGATAAGAACTGCCAAAAAATTTACAACTATTATCAATAATTTTAAGGGCTTTTTGATCGACAACAAAACTTTTTTCATCTTCAATGATTTTAGTTTTCTCTTCACAAAGAGGAATAATAGCGTTTGTTGATTCATTAATTTCATATTCTTTGATAATTTCACCTCCTTTTACTATAAAATTAACCTATTTTTCATAAAAATCCTCTATTTTATGTCTAAAAAACAAACTTTAATGCATAAAAAAAATACCTTTCGGTATTTAATAAGTACGAATTGGCTGAAATAATTGGATAAATTCGGGTTCTTCTTTACTTTTTATAATGATTGAATCAGTCGCTGATTCTAAACAAATTAAAATGCTTTCGCTATTTAAAGTACGCAATGCATCAAGCATATATTTAGCTGAAAACGCAATTTCTAATTGTTGGTCGCTATTATTTTTCACTTCAATAGTTTCTTCTACTTTTCCTATTTCCGGGATTATTGATTTTAATTGAAATGAGTTTTTATCAATTGCTAAATGAACAGTCTGCTTATTCTCTTCTCGTGATAAAATAGCAGTTCTTTCCAATGCATGGAAAAAATCAAGCATATTAATTTCTAATAAAATTGGCTTTTCTTTATTGATTAAATTGCTAACATCAGGGAAATTTCCATTTATTAATCTTGAAACAAAATATAATTCATCAATTTTGAATAAAACCCGATTATTAAAAATATGAATTTCAATTTCATTAACATTGTTTTCCAATATTTTAATAAATTCAGTTAAATTTTTCGCCGGAATAATAATATTAACATCAGTTTCACTTTTTTCGTTTAATTTGATTGTTTTAGTCGCGCAACGATGTGAATCAGTCGCTACAATTGTTAACTGATCTTCTTTTATTTGTAAATTTAAACCAGTTAAAAGAGGTCTTTCTTCAGAATTTGCGGCTGCATAAATAGTTTTATTAACTAAATTTTTAAATAAATCATTGTTTAGTTTAATTGGTTTTTTCTTCACACTAAAATCTAAACGGGGAAAATCATCTTTTTCGTTACAATTTAAATCAGAAAGTGATGAACTTGTATAAATTCTTAGCTTATTTTCAATTAATTCTTCTAAATTTATTGTTTCATTTGGTAATTTTTTTATATATTCATAAAATAACTTCCCATAAACAACAATCGTCCCCTCTTCTTCAATTTCTTCAATTTGTTCTTTTTGGATAAACGTTTTTATACTAATATCATTATTAGTACTTGTTAAATATAATCCTTCCTTTTTTAATTCTAATTTTAAACAATTTAAAATAGGAATTAAATTTTTAGTTGATAATCCTTTAATCACATCATCAAGTTTATTGCTTAAAATATCTTTTTTTATTTTTAATTTCATAAATCCTCCTTATTATTTATTTAAATTATTATTATTATAGACGTTGAAAATGTTGAAATAGGCTATTTTTTCTTTTAAATCAATATTTTTTAATGTTGAAAACTTGTTAATTATTAATTTTATTAGTTATTTTTTTAATTTCTTGTGCTAAATGGTTATCTTTTTTAATTTGGTTTTCTATTTTCTCAATTGAATGAAGAACTGTTGAATGATTTTTCCCGCCAAAAGCTAAACCTATTTTTGTTAATTTTTCATCGTAAATAGTTCGGCAAATATACATTGCTATTTGTCTTGGGATAGCGATACTTTCTTTTCTTTTTTTACTCTTCATATCGTCAACTGAAATATTATAATGAGCGGCGACAGTTTGCAAAACTTGCTCTATTTTATTTTTAGCACCGACACAATTGCCAAAATAATCTTTTAAAGAATCAATTGCTAATTCGTTCGTTATTTTTGATTCATTCATCATTGTTGCATAAGCAATTACTCTTGTCAATGCTCCTTCTAACCTCCGAATATCAGATGTACAATTACTTGCAATATATTCTTTAACTTCGGTTGGAAATTCATCGTTTAAATTATGTGCTTCAATCTTTTTATTAATAATTTCTAATCTTAGATCAAAATTAGGGGGAGTTATTTTTACCATTAATCCCCAAGAAAATCTAGTAATGAGTCTTTCTTCCAGTCTTTTTAAATCATCAGGAGAACGATCAGAAGTAATAATTATTTGTTTGTTTTTGGTATGTAATTCATTAAAAGTATGGAAAAATTCTTGTTGCGTTTTGGCGGCAATTTCTAAATATTGGATGTCATCAATCATTAAAACATCAATATTACGGTATTTTTGTTTAAAATTTTCAATGGCATTTAGATTATTTCCATCATTATTTTTGCGATTTAATTCAATAAAATCATTAACAAATTGTTCACTAGTTATATATAAGACGCGTTGATTAGAATTTTCATTAATATAATTACCAATGGCATGTAATAAATGCGTTTTTCCTAAACCAGATTTGCTATAAATAAAAAGGGGATTATACATTTTTCCTGGTTGTGAAGCAACTGATAAAGCCGAGGTTCTCGCAAATTTATTACTTTCGCCAACCACAAAGTTTTGAAAAGTATATAAAGGATTTAAATTTGTTTGAAAATTATCAAGCGGGACTCCTAAATTATTTTCAACGACTTTTTTTTCTTCTGATTCTTCTTTTGTGACAAATTCAAACTCAAAATTAGAACCACTTACTTCTGTAAATCTTTTTTGAATTAAATCATAATAATTAGCTTTTAAATGTTTTTTATGAATATGAAAAGGAACTGAAACAGTAGCAATGTTTTTTTCTAAATTGATTAATTTAGTCTCTAAAAACCAAGTATTATAGTTAATTGGTGAAAGATCATCACTAATTTTGTTTAAAAATTCTTCCCAAATTGATTTTAAGTCCATAAGTCCTCCTTTTCAACAAATATTCCACATAATATTTTACACTAAATATTCAAAAAAACCAATTAAAAATTGCATTTTCAACACAATTGTTGAAAAGAATTTTAAAAATTAATAAAAGTAAATAAAATAATGTTGAAATGTTCAAAAAACTGTTGAAAACTTTTGGTTTTTTTTATTTGACAAAAGGCCTAATAATATATATAATTGGGAAGACACATTTTATTCATGGAGGTGGAATTATGAAAAGGACATATCAACCAAATAATCGCAAAATGAAAAAAAAGCATGGTTTTTTCGCTCGCTTAAAAAGTAAAATTTTAAAAAGACGTCGTAAAAAAGGACGCAAAGTTTTATCAAAATAATTTAAGGGGCGGGTTTTTTAATATGAAAAAAGAATTTTTACTTAAAAAAAATAATGATTTTGATCGTATTATGCAAAATAGTAAACCAATCACAACCAAGAATTTCATTTTTTATATTGAAAAAACCAAACAACCAAAATATTATTTTGGCTTTGTAGTTGGTAAAAAGAAATGCAATGCAGTTGAAAGAAATTTTATTAAAAGAAGAATGAAAAATATTGTTGCTAAAAATGAGTATATTGGTGGCTTCAATTGCGTTATTTTAGGAAAAAAAACAGCAGCTAATGAAAAATTTTCTATTTTAGAAACAGAAATTAATAAATTTTTAAAAAAACAAGGGCTGAAAAAAGAGGAGTAGAAATGATAAAAAAAATAATAACAAGTTTAATTGTTTTATTTGTTTTAACAGGGTGTATGCAAACATTTACTCATGATAATATTCGTTATTATGAAAATATTTTATGTTTACCAGAAGACAAAGAAGCGATTCAAATATATCGAAATGAAGAAATTGACATTTCAAACATTCCGAAATGTAGTGATTTTCAGGTAATTGAAGATGAATATGAGGGTGTTTGGAGTACTTTATTTGTCAGACCTTTAGCTTGGTTATTAATTAATATTGGTGGTCAAGTTGGTAGTTATGGCTTAGGTATTATTTTAGTTACCTTGTTATTAAGGATATTGATGATTCCAGTTACTGCGCGAACTGCTCAACAATCAGAAAATATGAAAGAAGCAAAACCGGAATTAGAAGAATTGGAAAAGAAATACAAAGATAACAAAGATCGAGACGATTTAATGAAAAAGGGTCAAGAACAAATGTTAATTTATAAAAAATACAATATTAAACCTTTAGCAGGTTGTTTATTTGCTTTATTTCAAATTCCGCTATTTTTTGCCTTTTTCCAAGCAATTAATCGGGTACCGGTTTTATTTGAAGAAAACTTTCTTGGCATTTTTGTTTTAAGAAATTCACCATTTGAAGCAATTAGAGCTGGTGAAATACATTATTTAATTTTTGTTGTTTTAATTATTGTAACTACTCATTATTCATTTAAATTAAATCAAGCTAGTCCTAATGTTGGTGATCAAGCAATTCAAATGCAAAAAATTATGAAAGTAATGATTGTCTTTATTTCTTTCATCTCGTTTACTTTATCAGTTGGCATTGGTTTATATTGGATATTCAACAGCGCCTTTACAATTTTACAAAATGTTATTATCATGAAAAAGAGGGCGAGAAAGGAGCTGAAAAATGCTTAATATAATAGAAGTTGAAGGAAAAAACGAAGAAGAAATTAACAATAAAATAGACAAAGAATATGGTTTGGAAAACGTTCTAATTAAAGAAAAAGAAGAAAAAGGGGGATTAATTGGTAAAAAAAGTAAATATTTGTTAATTAAAAAAGAAGAATTAGCAGATTATTTAACGACAACAATTGAAGAAATTGGCGAATTAATGGCTAATCCAACTAAAGCTTTTGTTGAAATTGAAGATAACTTTATCAAAATTAAATTAGATTCAGAAAACAATGGAATTATGATTGGTAAAAATGGTCGGAATTTACATGCTTTTCAATATTTGTTAAACCAAATTATGTGGAAAGAATTGGGGCGCCAATTTAAAATTAGTTTAGATATTGCTAATTATAAAGAAGAACGTAAAAAAATGTTAGAACGTGATATTCGGTTTATTGCTGATGATGTTGTAGCAACTAAAGTCGGCGTTAAATTAGATTACATGAATTCGTACGAAAGAAGAATTGTTCATAACATTATTAATGATTATGAACAATTAGAAACGCGGAGTGAGGGGGAAAATCCCGAACGCTTTATTAATATAGTTTATAAAGAAAAAGAAGAATGAGTTGAAAAATTTATTCTTTTTTCTTATTATTGACTAAAAAATAATTATCCAGTAAACTATTAATTATGAATAAAGAAACAAAAGCAGAATTTTATCAAATTATTAATCCTATTTTACAAAGTGAAGAATTTCGCAAACGAAAAAAATACAGTCACCACGATGATAGTGTTTATGAACATTGTTTACAAGTGGCAAAATTAACTTTTAAAATTAGCCGTTCTCTAAATTTGGATTATAAAAGCGCTACTATTGGTGCTTTATTACATGATTTTTATCCTGATGATTGGCAAAAGAATAAAAAAAGAAAAAGTTTTTTTAAATTACACGGCTTTGTTCATGCTTATCAAGCAAAAAAAGAAGCCCAAAAACACTATTCATCATTGTTAAACCCCAAAGTCGAAAATATTATTGAAAGACATATGTTTCCCTTAACAACTAAACCACCTACTTATTTAGAAAGTTGGTTGGTAATGTTTGTGGATAAAGGAATTTCATTAAGCATATTCAAAAATCCAGCTAAGTTACCTAAATATATTGGTTTAAAGGAAGTGAGTATTAATGGCCAAAACAATCGTCGGCATCTCAACCGCGCTCGGCGTTGGGGCGATTAGTATTATTCGTTTGAGCGGTCCGGATGCAATTAAAATTGTCGATCAAGTTTTTGTGGGAAATAAATTAAAAAATCAACCAACCCATACAATTCATTATGGTTTTATTTGTCTTGATCAAGAAAAAATTGATGAAGTTTTAGTTAGTATCATGCGTGCGCCTAAAACTTATACCAAAGAAGATGTCGTTGAAATTAATTGTCATGGTGGCATTGCTACGACAAATAAGGTTTTAGAAACTTTATTAAATCAAGGAGCAACTTTAGCTGAACCAGGGGAATTTACTAAACGAGCTTTTTTAAACGGCCGAATAGATTTAATTGAAGCTGAAGGTGTGATGAATTTAATTCGCTCCGAAACTGAATTAAATCGGCAAGTAGCTTTAAATCAATTAAAAGGTTCGGTTTCTGAAAAAATTAACGAAATTAGAAATAAAATCAAAAAAATTATTGCCAACATTGCCGTTAATATTGATTATCCTGAATATGATGATGTTCCAATTGTTGAAAATCAAAAATTAAAAAAAGAGATAAAACAATTAAAAAAAGAACTAGAACAGGTTTATGAAGAAAGTAAACATGGCAAAATAGTTCAAGAAGGGATTGAAACAGTTATTATAGGCAAGCCAAATGTGGGCAAAAGTAGTTTATTAAATGCTTTAATTGAAGAAAATAAAGCAATTGTAACTGAAATAGCCGGAACAACTCGGGATATTGTTGAAGGAAAATTAAATTTAGGTGGTGTTTTATTAAACATTATTGATACTGCCGGTATTCGCAATACTAAAAACAAAATAGAAAAAATTGGCGTTGAAAAAAGCTTATCGTTAATTGAAAAAGGCGAATTAATATTATTTGTGGTCGCACAAGATCAAAAAATAACTAGTGGTGAATTAGAAATTTTAAAGAAAATTAAAGATAAAAACCATATTGTAGTTATTAATAAAAAAGATTTGGTTTCTAAAATTGAGAAAGAAACCTTAAAAGAGTATAATTATATTGAAATAAGCACTTTTGATCATGAAAGCGTGATTGTTTTAAAAGAAAAAATCAAAGAAATCTTTAATTTAGCAAAAATTAAACAACAAGATTTAACCTATTTAACCAGCGCTCGAAGCATCTCTTTGTTAAAACAATGTTTAAAAATTATAAAAGAAATAGAAGAAGGAATTCAGCAAAACCAGCCCCCTGATGTTTTAGAATTAGATTTAAAAAGACTTTGGCAAGAATTAGGTTTAATTACTGGTCAAGTATTTGAAGAAGAAATAATCGAACAGATTTTTGCTGATTTTTGTCTTGGAAAGTAGGAAAAAATGGAAATTAAAATTTGTCAATCGGAAGGAATATTTTTAACATCGCTGCTTTTAGCCAAATATCGTAATCAAGGCGATTTGAAGTTGCTTGATGATTATCAGTTTTCAATTGCATCCAAAAATGAAAAAATAAAACAGATATTATTGGCTTTAGAAAGTGATCGCGTTGATGAAGAAATGCTTTATAATTTAGCAACGACCTATAAAACTGAATTTAAAGAAGCGGATTTTCAAGAATTGTTGAAAAATAAGGAAATTAATAATTTAACGGAAGTTAGAGATTTGTTTTTGGAAGCGCTTGAATTATTTGAGGCAGAAGTAACAGCGGCGGAAAAAGATTTTTTTGCGCAGCAAACTTTAGATAAAGTTGATCAATGGGTCGAAAAAGTCCCAGAAATCGAAAACAAACTTTGGGAAATAAATGATTTTTTCAAAGTTGAAGAAGTTACGCCCGAAGTTCTGATTCAAGCCTATAGTCCTTTTTTAAAAAAAGAATCAGGAATGGCTATTATTAAGGAAAATGAAATAATCATTAAAACTTCAATTGAAAATGAAAAAAATATTTATCACGAATATTTACACAGCATTATTAATCCAATTGTCCAAAAAGTTAGTGAAGATTTATCTGAAAAAGAAAAAGAGGAAATGTTGATGTCGGCTAATTACAAACTACAACAAGATTATGAGGATTTTAACAGTGTTTTAGCTGAAACTTTAATTAGAACTTATAATGATTATTATACGTTAAAACAAACATATCCAGATTTTTATACATTTTGGGAAAAAGTTAATGAATTATCCGAAAAAGAATTTCAAGGAAAAATTGTGGAAGGAGAATCGCTATATCAATTTTGTTTAGAAAAAAACATAAAAAATAAACAAGATTTTAGTAACTATCAAGAAGAATATTATGAAAAATATGTTTATGATGGTTTAGGAGAAAAATGTTTTCAAATTTATCAAGATTATCAAATGCAAGAAGAGCCGTTTTCCGATTATTTTCATCATAAAATAGTAAAAGAAAAATCAATTTTAATGTAGGAGGAAAGATGGCTGATATTATTGTTGTTGGAGGCGGACATGCCGGATGTGAAGCGGCGATTGTTGCTGCCAAATTAAATAAAAAAGTGGTTTTAATTACAAGTAATATTAACAATATTGCTGATTTACCATGCAATCCTTCTATTGGTGGTAGCGCTAAAGGCGTGGTAGTCCGGGAAGTTGATGCGCTTGGTGGGGTAATTGGCAAAATAGCTGATCAATCGCAAATTCAAATGAAAAAACTAAATAGCAAAAAAGGTCCTGCTGTTCAAGCATATCGCGCTCAAATTGATAAAGATTTTTATCAACAAAACATGTTAAAAGAATTAAAAAAGCATCCTAATATTCAAATAATCGAGGCAATGATTGAAGATTTAATTGTTGAAGAAAAAAAAGTTCAAGGAGTGAAGACCGAAAACGAAAGTTTTTTTGGGAAAGCGGTAATTTTAACTACCGGAACCTATTTAAAAGCAGATATTTTAATTGGCGATAAAAGACGAAGGAGCGGACCTGGTAATGAAAAACCGAGTTTATATTTATCAGATAATTTAAAAAAACTCGGCTTTACAATTATTCGCTTAAAAACAGGAACCCCGCCTCGAATTGCTGAAGATAGTATTGATTATACCAAAGTTGCAGAAGAAAAAGGGTCATCAGAACATTTGTATTTTAGCAATTTTTATTCTCAACCTTATGATATTAATAAGCAGAAACCTTGTTATTTAACCTATACGACCGAAAAAACCCATCAAATTATTTTAAAAAACCTTCATAAATCAAGTATGTATGGTGGGATAGATGACTTAGAAAGTGTTGGACCCCGCTACTGTCCTTCAATTGAAGATAAGGTTGTTCGTTTTCAAGACAAGCCACGACATCAACTATTTTTGGAACCCGTTGGTCTAAATTCTAAAAAAATATACATTCAAGGTTTTTCAACCAGTTTACCAACTGATGTTCAAGAAAAAATCGTCCATAGCATTCCTGGTTTGGAAAAAGCAAAAATTTTAACAGATGCTTATGCGATTGAATATGATGCTGTAATGCCAACCCAATTAAAACAAAATCTAGAAACCAAAATGATTAAAAATTTATTTATGGCTGGTCAAATAAATGGTACTAGCGGTTATGAAGAAGCAGCTGGTCAAGGAATTATGGCGGGAATTAACGCTTGTTTAAACTTAAATAATAAAAAACCATTTATTTTAAAAAGAAACGAAGCCTATATTGGAGTATTAATTGATGATTTAGTTACCAAGGGAGTAAGTGATCCTTATCGTCTTTTAACCTCCAGAGCAGAATACCGCTTATTGTTACGTAATGATAATGCTGAAGAAAGATTGTGCAAATATGGCAAAAAATATGCAATTTTAACCGAAAAAGAGCAAGAAATTGCTAAAAAAAACGAAAAAAACCTTAAAAATTTGCTAAAAACGCTAAAAAATACATTTATAACACCGACCAAAGAAGTAAATGATTATTTAGAAAAAATCGGCTCAACTAAATTAAAAGAAAAAATTAGTTTAGCAACATTGTTAAAGAGAACCGAAATAAAAATTGTTGATTTAAGCAAGTGGATCGAATTAGATTATGATAAAACCATTTTAGAAAAAGTAGAAATAAATATTAAATATGAAGGATATATTGAAAAGGCGGTTTCCGAAGCAAAAAAAATGTTGGAATTAGAAAAAATAAAAATTCCTTCCGGAATAGATTATTTTCAAATTGCTAATTTAGCAAGCGAAGCCAAACAAAAATTAGCAGAAATAAACCCAACAACAATTGGACAGGCTAGTCGAATTAGTGGTGTTAATCCAGCTGATATTGCGATTTTAGCCGTTTATTTGAGAAAAAGATGACAGAACAACAATTTTTAAGGGAAATTAAAAAATTAGATATAAAATTAACGAATGAGCAAATTAATCAATTGCAAGAATATTGTGATTTTTTGTTACAAGAAAACCAAAAATTCAATTTAACAGCAATTAAAACTAAAGAAAGAGTTTATTTAAAGCATTTTTATGATTCTTTAGCAATTGTTCAGGTAATTAATTTAAATGAAATTGTTAATTTAGCTGATTTTGGTTCGGGAGCGGGTTTTCCTGGAATAGTTTTAAAAATAGCTTTTCCGCATTTAAAGATCTTTTTAATTGAATCTAATGGTAAGAAATGTCGTTTTTTGTTACAAGTAATTAAAAAATTAGCGCTAGCGGATATTCAAGTAGTTACTCAACGG
>PWIL01000169.1 GCA_003560455.1 Mollicutes bacterium | reverse complement strand
ATTGTATGATGAATGGTTAAAGAATGTTGCTGATTTTGAAAAAACATGGGAAGTAAAAGAAAAAATTAATTTTGATAAAGCATCGAAACCTATTCAAGATTTAAAAGATTTTTTGCCAGCTCGTTCAGTTTGGGCGATTGGTGGTGATGGTTGGGCTTATGATATTGGTTTTGGTGGAATTGATCACGCCCTAGCTAGTTCGGATAATATTAATATGTTGGTGTTAGATACGCAGGTATATTCAAATACAGGCGGTCAAACATCGAAAGCAAGTACGATTGGTAGTATTGCACCATTTGCTGGTAAAGGAAAAGAAAATTATCGCAAAGATTTAGCCAAAATTGCTTTAACTTATCCGCATGCTTATGTCGCGCAAGTTAGTTTGGGAGCAAATGGTATGCAAGTTATTAAGGCGTTTAAAGAAGCTGCTGCGCATAATGGTCCATCGTTAATTATTGCTTATTCCCCGTGTATTGCACATGGTATTAAAGGAGGAATGGGGAATAGCGTGGCTGATCAAGAAATGGCGGTTAAATCAGGGTTCTTTCCTATTTTCCGTTATAATCCTAATGGTGAAAAATTTACTTTAGATTCACCTAAAGTTGATTTTGATTTATATGAAGATTATCTGGCTAGTCAAAAACGCTTTGCTATGTTAAAAGAAATTAATACTGAGCAAGTTGAAGAATTATTAAAAAGAAATAAAGAACAAGCAATGAAAACTTTTGCTTATTATGAAAAAATGGCAAAAGAAGAATAAAATAATAAAAAACTCTGATTAAGAGTTTTTTTAGTTATCTTTTAAAATTTTCCGATAATAATCTTGGTCTAAAATGAGTCGAGAAATTTGAAATCGGTTATAAACAATGTTATTTATTCGCTCGATGTATTCTTCAGAAACGGGACCGTTAGTCGGATAAAATTCATCTCTTGATTTATTATAACGCCCTTTTTCAGTAATCCAACTGCGATTGGCGTAAATCACTATGGGCTTTGTTTCGGCAAAAATATCTTGACCAATCATTAGTCTTGAATCATATTCTAAACCAAAGAGATTTGATAGAGTTGGTAAAATATCGACAGTGCTTGCTAATTTATTAACTTGCTTGCCCGCAATTCCTTCATGCCATATAATAAATGGTAGTCGATCGCGATCAAAAAAATCATCGCGATTTATATCAGAGCGTTCATTTAATTGCTCAGGTGTCAGGCCATAAGGCCAGTGGTCAGAACTAATGGCAATGACAGTGTCTTCAGCTAAATTATTTTCTTCTAAAGTAGCGATTAAATATTCTAAAGCTTTGTCTAATTCGATGTGTTGCGAAAGATAACATTTAACCGGCGTTGAATAAGGTAGATCTGCTACTGCTTCCCAGTTTCTATTCGCCATATGATTATAGCGATTATATTGAAGATGTCCACTAATTGTTAAATAATAAATTGCGAAAGGTGAATCATTAATGTATTTAGGCAGCGTTGCTTCAACCATTTCTAAATCACTTTGTGGCCATAGGTTGCAGTTAATATCTAAATTTTTTCGACAACCATCCCAATCAAATCCTAAATTTGGGTGCGATAAATGGCGACGATAATAAGTATACTCACCATTATGATAGCCCGGCGTTTGATAACCTAAATCCCCCATTTGATTGCCCAATGAAAAAGGAAGATAGTTGTCACGTGATTGGTATAAACTCCAAACGCCAGCTTTTGGTAATAAACCAGAAAGTGTCATATATTCGCCATCAATAGTACTTAAATAAATTGGGGTGTAAAAATTGGTGAAATTAAGACCCTCGTTAGCCATTTTATATAAAGTTGGTGTTAAATCTTCATCGATTGCAATATGATCTAGGCTTTCAGCTAAAATCCAAATTAAGTTTTTATCTTTAAATTTACCAGTCCAATCATTTTGATTAGTTGGTGCTGTATCTTGAAAATATTGATGCATATTTTTAAGTGTATCATCTGTTTCGTTGGATATTAATTCTTCCCAATCAATATCGATTATATTATAAATAATTTCCTCTTCTATTTCCTCGGGCTTTTCAATAATTTCTTCTTCTTTTTCTACTATTTCAATAAAATCACTTTGTTCATCAAAACCCAAAAAATGGCGAGTTGCATCAAGCCTTAGAGTTGTGATTAATCCAAATCTTTCAACCATTAAGGTGGGTGAATGCAAATTATAATAAAGTTGATGATTAGAATAAATTTGTTGATTGCTAAAAGTTAAAACAGTTCCTAAATGAATGATGATTAATAACATTAAGGGGAAGGGTTTATATTGAAAAGAAAGTTTGGAAAAATCAATAAACTTATTACTTAAGACAATAAATAATGGCAGGGGGAGTAGCAATAGAATAAAGGCAAATATATTTCTTTTAATTTGTTCTAAAACAAAACCAAAAAATTCACTAATAGCATTCATCTGGCCAGTCGCATGAAGCGAAAAAACTGAATCGTAAGTTTGGTAAAAAATAAATTGACTTAGATAAAAAATGGTAATAAAACTTAAAACACTAATAGTGATAATGCGATTAATTTTAGTATTTCCTAAAGAAAAAAATAAAAATAATAACAATGAGAAGCTAAGTGAGAAAAGAAAGATCGTTAAAAGTGAGAAATTAAAAAAATTTTCAAAAATGAAAAATTTGAATGTTAATTCTAAATATAAAATAAAAATAAAAATGCTAATTGGCAAACTTAATTTTTTTAAAATTTAGATCACTCCCAGCAATAATTATTATAACATAGGAAGTGTTAATTTTAAAAATCTTTTTTATTAAAAAAAATTATGTTAAAATAATAAAAGAAAGGATGAAAAATGAAAAAAATTGCAGTTTTGAGCGATATTCATTCGAATGAATATTTATTTAAGGAAATTTTAAAAGATTTAGAAAAAGAAAATATTGATGATTATATATTTTTGGGAGATTATGTAACTGATGGTCCAAATGCTAATCAAATTTTAGAGAAAATAAAAAAAATGAGTAAAAATGTTATTACCGGAAATCGCGAAAAAGATTTAGCTAATTATTTTGGTAATGGTTGGGAAGATAACGTCCGGTTTAAAAACATGCTTTATACTTATCAGGAGTTAACAACTGACAATTTAGAGTATTTAAAAAAATTACCACTTTATCAAATAATTGAAATTAATGGTGTAAAAATATGCTATTCACATGGCACCCCTTATCAAGTTGATGAAGATATTTTGGATGAAGATTTTGAAAAATTTGATCGCTTAATTGCTGATTTTGCTTGCGATGTTTATTTGTTTGGTCATCAACACCGTCCTTTTGCAGTAAATTATCGAAATTGTTGGTTTATTAATCCGGGTTCAGTTAGTATTCCATTGGATAATCAGCCAACGAGCAAGTATGGAATTTTATTGTTAGGTGAAAAAATAGCATATCAACAAAAATCGATTTTATATAATCTGCCCGAATTAAAAAAATATTATATGCAAAGTGATTATTTTGAATCTTGTTTTGAATGGGCGAATTTATTATTTTATGCTCATCGTGATGCGATAGATTATCGAACAAAGTTTATCAATGAAATAATTAATCAAATGATGATTGAAAATATTCAAAACACAAAAAAAATTAGTCAAGAAATGTGGAAAAAAACTTTTTTTGAATTTATGGAAAAGCATAATTTAGAAATGATTGGAGGGGTTAGATGAAAATAAACTTTTCTAATCAAAGAGTGTTAATTGATCAGCCTGCTATTTTTTTAGCGGGTCCAACAACTCGTACTGGTGAAATTACTGAATGGCGATTAGAATCAATTAAAATTTTGCGAAAAATGAATTTTTCAGGTGTTGTTTATGTCCCAGAATACTTAGACATGAAATTAATTGATGATGTTGGTTTTATTAAGCAGTCTGAGTGGGAAAGAGAGGCAATGGAAAATGCTGAGGTTATTTTATTTTGGGTACCAAGAAATTTAGATAATTTACCGGGATTAACCACTAATGTTGAATTCGGATATTGGTTGCATAGTGGTAAAGTTATTTACGGGCGACCTAAAGAAGCAGAAAAGGTTAAATATTTGGATTGGCTGTATGAAAAAGAAACGAATGAGAAACCATTCGATGATTTAGAAAAAATGTTAAAGAAAATTATCAAAAAGTGATTGCAAAATCATTTTTTTGTGTTAGAATAGCCTTATTAAGGGAGGTATTTTATGGACCGAAAAATGCTAGTTGATAATGAACGCTTGTTTGTTGGTGACGTAAAGAAATGTACAAAATTTAAAAATCATGAGGTTGGTAACTTTGGTGAAATGGCGGTGGGGTATTTTGAGCAAGATGATGAAACTGTGGCTTATAATGTAATTTTAGTTAAAACTGAGAAAGGACAGTATATTGATTTGGAAAATGTTTACTTAATGGAAGCGTTAGCGTTAAAATTAATTCCACAATCAAGTTGGTTAAAGATGACGGGTATCTTGATGAACCTTCAACCAATGGGTGAGGGCGAATATTTTGTTGATGAAACAACATTGCAAACTTATGATGATTTTCTGTATAGAAATGGCAACGGTGAAAAGGTCAAAAAATTACAAAGTAATTAAAAAATCAGATTAATTTCTGATTTTTTTGCGATTTAATTCTAATTTGATAATAACGGCGGATTGAATAATAATTATTATTCCAAGAATATAAGTAAAAATTGGGTGTGAAAAGGAGTTATCAATTAATATTGGGGTTAAAAAATAATTAGAAGCATGTTCAATTTCAAATTCAACAAAGCCATTTTCAATTTTCAAATCAGATGTTATTAATTCAATTTGATTAGATTCTTCGTTATAATAGTATAAATGTAATAAAGTGTTATCATCATATTCGGAAATGCGTAAATTAAGTTTTGTTCCTTCTGGAAATGCTCCTTTGTGTTCAAATAAAAGATGTGTTTTTTGTCGATAATTAGTTAATTCATTTATTTCTTTTTTGAAATTACTTGTAAAATAAAATTTAGTGTTAATTTCTTGATCATAATTAATATTTTCGCCCTTGAAATACCATTTTGCAGTTAAGATATCACTTTGAAAATAGTTGATAATGATATTTTTTTTATGTTCGTTAATTAATTTTAATTTTTCGGTTGTTAAAATTGGCAATTCATCAAAAACATCGATTTGGAATGAATCACCTTCAATTTTTGTTATTTTTTCATTTAATTCGGTCAGTTTTAAAGTGGGTATATTATCGCTGCGATTAACATTAATGGTGTAAGTAGTATGGGTTTTATCTTCAGCTGTGACAACAATTGTTACTTGATTGCTACCAACTTTTAGTTCGGGGCTGTTGATTTTAACAGTAGCGCTTTCGTCTTTTGGAGTTGCTTTAATATTTAGTTTTGAGGTAGCGTTATCAACGTTGATATGGTAGTTAAATTCATCTTGTTTGAAATCTAGGTTATAATTTTCAATTTCTAAATTTTTTAGAAAGCTATTGCTGCTAGGTTTTGAATGATTTCCATTGTTATCAGCTCGATTTATATTAATGGTATAAGTTTTTGTTGTTTTGTTTTCGGCGGTTACAGTTATGCGAAAAGTATTGCGATAAAGATTTAAATTTTTATTTCCAAGTCCGCTGACAGTTGCTTTTGAATCCGCAGGAGTAGCTTGAAGATTAATTTTAGTGGTGTTATTATCAACATTGATGTTATAAGTTGTTTTATTGGCTGAAAAACCGCTAACATTACGACCATCAATCTTTATTTCTTTTAAATTAGCATTACTTGATAAAGGGGCGACAAGATTAATTTTACGACTTGAACCTTTCCCGGTTAAAACTTCGTACTTTAAATTTGACCCTTTAACATCGCTTAAAGAAATAGTGGTGTTTTGACCAATTTTAAAATTATTAGTAGCTTCAAAAGTAATTCGTGCAAAGTTAAATGAATTGTTTAAACCATTTGTTTGAAAAACAACTAGTCTTGAATCGACTGAAATATTAAAGTCGTTTAAACCAACTGCCAAATTTTCAATCATTCTTAATTTGCTACTGTCATAATTAAGTTTGGCATCAATGCCGGCAAGATCAGTAGCATTGGTAACTGAAAAAGTAACCTCAAATCTTTCATTGGGGTTAATGTTTTGTTTGCTGCTAATGCTCGTATTAAAAGCTAGGACGTTAGGTGTGAAAAGAAAAAAGCAAGTTAAAATAATGAAGCTGAATATTAATCTTTTATATTTCATAAATCCTCCAAACCAGCTAAGTGACGACTTAATTTTACTAAATCAGCAATAGTAATATCATTGTTATCAATTAAATCTCCGTTAGCTCGTAGTGTTATATCAATATCATCTAAGCCAGCTAAATGGCGGCTCATTTTTACTAAATCAGCAATGGTCACAGTACCATTACCAAGGACGTCACCTTTTTTATAACGAAAAGCACCATTAGCATTAACATAGCCCTCGCTGATTATTTTATTTTTTAAATTAGCGGAATAAATTGAACTTTTGATCAACCGCTCTCTTATTTCGCTGGCTGTTAAACTTGGGTCTTTGCTTAACATTAAAGCAGCAATACCACTTACATGGGGGGCGGAAAAAGAAGTTCCTTGAAAATTAGCGTGTTCACTATCTTTGTGTCGTGGATATGTGGATAAAATTGCAACACCTGGTGCAACTAGATGAACTGAATTGGGTCCATAATGCGAAAAATCGGCTAATTGTCCTTCTTGGTTAATCGCCCCAACTGAAATAACATTTGGGTAATCATAATTAGCGGGATAGGCATTAGTATAATCATTATTGTTACTCTCATTCCCCGCTCCACAAACAAAAATAATATCAGGATTGTTGGCAATTAAGTTGGCAAAAGCGGCACTTGGTTGATTAGTTATTATGGAAAGGTTGAATATTTTAACGCCATGATCAATACCATATTGAATGGCGGCAAGAACATAGTTATTCATAATGTTGTTACCTTCATCATCAGAAACGCGTAAAGCCATTATTTTTATATTTGGTGCTACGCCAGTGATGCCATAACCATTAACTTCCGCAGCGATGACGCCGGCGACGCCAGTTCCGTGACCGCTATTGTCTTGGACTTCATTACTATTAGCATTAAAATTCCAACCATTATAATCATCAATAAATCCGTTTTCATCATCATCAACGCCATTATCTTTTATTTCATTTTCATTAATCCAAATATTATTAGCTAAATCAGGATGAGTGTAATCAATACCGGTATCGACAACGCCAACAATTATTTCTTCACTGCCCAATGTTTCTTGCCAAACGCTAAGCAGGCGGATGCCATAATCATAATCTTTTAAACCCCATTGATTATTAAAAAATGGTTCATGGTGGGGATTTCCTTGAGTTTCGTAAATATAATTTGGTTCTGCGTAATCTATTTCAGAATAATTATTTAATTTTTTTAAAATTTCTAACATGGTATAACTATCAGAAAACTTAATTAATTTAGTTTCGTCAAAAATTGTTGTTATTTCAAAATTATAATTAGTAATTAAATAATTTTCAAAATCGTTGTTTTTATTGAATTGGACGACAACTTCATTTTCAATATAGTTTAGAGAATCTTTATTTTCTAAATAATAATCGATAATTGATGTTGGTTCGGGTGAATAATCTTTGGTTGTAATAGGAAGGATGAAAAAAAATAAAAAAAGCAATAATAGGGCGAGTGAAAAACTTTTAATAATTGTTTTAAGCATGAGAACACCTCCCTAAGATAATTATATTTTAAATGCTCTTTTTATGCAATTTAAGATTGATAAAACTGTACAGAGGTTGACAAATAAAAACAAATAATTCTTTCTATTTATTTTTTAGTTGGCTATAATTTTAAATAATAAAGGAGGTAATTTAGTGGAAATTATTAACACGGTTATTTTTATAAATTTATCAATTAGGTTTTTAGTCATTACCATATTCTTATATATGGGAAATTAACTTGTGTGAAAAATTTTATTAAAAAATAAAAATGAAGAAAAAAGGAATAATAGTCGCTTTAGTATTGTTAGTTATTGGGGGAGGAGGTTTAGTTTATTTAAGTTTAATGTCCAGTCCCAAAGCAGTTTTTGCAACATCTTTAAAAAATAATTATACGCAAATGTCGGAAATGTTAGGTGGGTTTTCGGAAGGAAGAAGAGCTTCGATGGGCGATGACGCCGTAATCCAATCAAAAACAACAATGGATTTTGAACTTGTGGGAGATTTTAATGAATTCCCAGAATTAGGGGAGATAAATAAGTTTTTAGAAGATATAAAATTAGAATATGTTTTACAAGAAGATTGGTCGGCTGAAAAAATGTTTTTAGAATTGTCTTTGTTATTTTCTGAAGATGAATCATTAGATTTTAATATGTTTTTAGAACAAGATTGGATGTATGTTTTGTTTGATGAATTGTTTGATAAATATATTGGTTTTGAAGGAATTGATATTTTTCAAGATTCAAAAGACCAACAGGAAATGATTGAAGATTTTGATTATTTAATTGATACACTAACCGATTTAGTGATTGATAGTTTTTTAGATGAATATTTTACTAGCGAACAGACGACAATAACAATTGAAGGCGAAGAGCATAATGTTACTAAAAATAGTTTGTTTTTGGATAGTGATCGTATGAATGAGATCCTTACTTTTGTTATTCAAGGTTTGTTGGATGATGATAAAGCGTTAGGGATTTTAGAAGAGTTGTTGGATATTGAGAAAAGTGAAATTGTTAAAGAACTGGAAAGTGAATTAGAAAGATTAGAGAATGCAAGTGCTATTGAAAATAATTTAACATATAATATTTATACAAAGGGAATTACCAATGATGATGTTTTTCATGAAATAATAATTGAGATAGAAGATTATTGGGCGGGAAAGTACGAAGTTAAGTTAATCTATTATGCTTTGCCAAATGAAGATAATGGTCACAAATTTCTTTTAATGGTTGATGATTTAATAGTTGAATTAATAATGTATGAAGAAAATGGTAAACGGTTTTATTCAATCATGTCGTTTGTTGAAAGAGGACAATTATTTAAATTAGAGATAGAAGTAGAAATTAACGAGGAAGAAGTAACGGCTCAACAAGAATACAATATTCAATCAAATTACAAAATCAACATTGATACAGCTGATTTTGAAATGGGGTTAATAATTAATGTTGATACCAATTTGAAAGTAATTGACGAGGTTTTTGAACCAGAACGGGGTTTACTAGTAAAATATGATGATTTAAGTGAAGAAGATTTGCAAAAAATTGAAGAATTAATGTCTGGATTATTGGGAGGAGTTTTACCATTTGCAAATTATGAGAATCCGTTTGGTTCAGCAGCTAAAGGAGCGTTTGAATCAACCGCTAGGGGCATGTTTAAGGCTGCAGAAACAGAGTTTTATCGCCGAGCATTAACGGATGCGGCAATCGAAGACGTATATTATGTTTTTAAAGATGGCGGGGCTGAAACTTATGCCTCATTGACTGGTGAACTGTCAGACGTTGAGGTGTTTGAATATTATGGAAGCACACCTGAAAACGGCGTGATTCATGTAAAAACTAATGGAGATATTCGTATGTGGCTTCATGATGGGCGATATTGTGCAACAAAAGATTTTATGGATACGCTACCAACGGTTAATGATGACCCTCTACCCATCTGCGAGCAAGAAATGCCTTTATCCATGTTTGAGTAAAAGATATTGGCTTAAAGCCAATATTTTTTAATTAAATTTTTTAATTTCTTAAAAAAGTGCTATAATTTAATTATTAAGTAAAGTGAGGAAAAAAAATGATTGAAGAACGCAAATTCATTGATGATTGGCAAATAATTCAAAAAAAAGGACAGTTTAGTTTTATTTTAAAAAAAGTATTAACACTTGGTTTGTTATTATTGATTATACTGGTTGTTAAAGATTTTATTGTTCATTCATTAGAGGTTACTGTTGAAGAATTAATTAATAAGGTTTTTAAAAATGTTTTTATAGCAATTATTATTAGTGTAATTTATGGCGCTATTGTTTGGGTTAAAAACGAAAAGCGTTATGAGAAATTTAAAAATAAAGAATCCGGGCAACAAGAATTAATAACAAGGACGATGAGAGATAGATATTAAACTATCTTTTTTTTGGTTTTTTTGGTATAATCTTAAGGACTTGGGGGGAAGAAATGAAAAAGTATGATTATATTTTTATTGGTGCAGGACCGAGTAATGTATTTGCAATATATGAATTGTTGCAAATACAAGCTAATTTAAAAATATTATTAATTGAAAAAGGACGTTCAATTACTGAAAGATTCTGTCCCAAAAGAAAAAATCATCAGTGTATTGATTGCCGGCCATGCAATATTACGACCGGCTTTTCTGGGGCAGGGGCCTTTTCGGATGGAAAATTAAGTTTAAATGATCATGGCGAAATTGGTGGCAATTTAATTTCTTATTTAAAACCAGAGGAATTTGGCGAAATATTAAATTATACAGATCAAATTTATTTAGATTTTGGTGCTGATAATCAAATATATGGAACTGATATAAATGGTGAAATTGCAAAAATTCGCAAAAAAGCAATTGAATGTAATTTAAAATTAATAGAATCAGGAATAAGGCATTTAGGAACTGAAAAAGCTTTTGAAATATATAGTAGTTTACAAGAATATTTAATAAAAAAGGGCGTTGAAATATTGTTTCAAATGCCGGTAAAGGATTTAATAATTAAAGATAATAAAGCAATTGGTGTTGAACTTGAAAATAAAAAATACTACGCTGATAAAATAATTCTTGGTGTTGGTCGGGAGGGGTCTTCATGGCTTGAAAAAATTTGTGATCAATATCAAATTGCTAAAAAACCAGGGGTGATTGATATTGGCGTGCGTGTTGAATGTGATGCGAGCATTACAAAGCAAATTGATGATATTAGCTATGAAAGTAAATTAGTTTATTATACAAAAACATTTGATGATAAAGTACGAACTTTTTGTTGGAATCCCAAAGGTGAAGTAACTGAAGAACGTTATGATGATAATTTGGCTTTAGCAAATGGCCATAGTTATAAATGCGGTACGTTAAAAACAGGTAATACTAATTTAGCATTACTTGTTTCTAAAAATTTTACGGAACCTTTTAAAACGCCAATTGAATATGGTAAGCATATAGCAAGATTGGCTAATATGTTGTCAGATGGCAAGGTAATTGTGCAAACATATGGTGATTTTAAAAGAGGGCGCAGAACGACTAAAGAAAGGTTATTGCGAAATAATACCCAACCTACCTTAAAAGATGCAGTTCCTGGTGATTTAAGTTTGGTTTTGCCATACCGCTTGATGTTAAATATTAAAGAAATGATAGAAGCACTAGATCAATTGATGAACGGCTTTGCTGGTGATGGTACTTTATTGTATGGTGTCGAAGTAAAGTTTTATTCTAATAAATTAAAAGTTAATAAAAATTTTGAAACAAATATAAAAAATTTATATGCGTTAGGTGATGGTGCCGGAATTACAAGAGGTCTAATGCAAGCTAGTATGAATGGTATTGCATTTGCCCGAAAACAATAAAAAATATCCTAAGGATATTTTTTTAATTACTATATTTTTTAATTAGTGCTTTAGTTTTTTCAAGCCAATAATCTTGAAGTTCATCACGTCTTTTTTTTGTTTTTCCTTCAAAGCGAGCAGTAATGATTGGTCCGGTATTAGAAACTCTAATTAAAGCAAAACCATCATCATAGATAACCTTACAGCCATCAATATCAATAACATCTTCATTATCGCCTTTTGCTTGATGAATTAAATCATTAATAACTTTAAATTTAATATTATCATCAGCCGGTATTTTTAATTCTTCGGTTGAATAATAATGATTAATGCCATCAAGTAATTCGCTGCATTTTTTATTGGTTTTACTTAAAATTTCTAGCATACGAAGAGCAACATAAATACCATCGTCATAGCCCAAAAACTTATCATTAAAGAAAATGTGTCCGGAAAACTCCCCGCCAAATAAAATGTTTTCTTTAGCAATGGTAGCTCTTAAATAGGAATTGCCCGTTCGTGATAAAATCGGTTTTCCTTTTAATTTTATAATTTCATCTTCTAAAGTTTTTGAACATTTAACATCGTATAAAATACGTTTATCTTTAAGATTATTTAAAATATCACGAATTGCAATAATCATAATTTTATCGGCTTCAATAATTTGACCGTTTTCATCAACCATTCCAATGCGATCAGCATCACCATCAAGGGCGAACCCCACATCAGCTTTTTCTTGTTTGACAGTATTGATTAAATCAACAAGATTTTTGGGAACGCTTGGATCAGGATGATGGTTTGGAAAATTAGGATCTGATTCAAAATAAAGTGGAATATAATCGATATTTAGTTGTTCTAAAACATCTTTAATTACGACTGAACCACTGGCATTGCCCACATCAAACACAGCTTTTAATTTTCTTTCCTTTAAATGAATATCTTTTAAAATGCAATTTAAATAATCTTGTTTAATGTCATAAAAAGTGGTTTTACCACTGCCAATTGCAAAATTTCCTTGGGCGATATAATCATGAAAAGCAATAACTTCTTGACCATGTGCATTGTAAATTCCATTAAAAGAAAATTTAAGGCCGTTATATTCTTTCGGATTATGCGAAGCAGTGATCATAATTCCCGATTTTGCTTTTAAATGATGCCAACTAAAATAATACATTGGTGTAGTACAAAAGCCTAGACAAATAACATCAACACCACTAGCATTAATTCCTTTGCTTAGACTTTCAAATAATGGTTTTGATGATTCGCGATTGTCATAACCAATAACAGTAAAAGT
>PWIL01000020.1 GCA_003560455.1 Mollicutes bacterium | reverse complement strand
TAAAAATAAAACCGCTGCCAAGTCCGCGTTGAAACCGTTGTTATCTTCTGAACGGAACGTGGTGTATAATCTTGATTGTATGGAGTACTTGCCGCAATACCCCGACAATCATTTTGACCTGGCTATAGTTGACCCGCCTTATGGGTTGAATTACGCAAAGTTGGCAGGCAGTAAAAAAAGTAAACATGGATGGAAGGAGAGAGAGGCGAGTGAATGGGATAAGAAAATACCGACTCAAGATTATTTTAACAGTTTGTTAAGAGTGTCAAAAAATCAAATTATATGGGGTGGAAATTATTTTAACCTGCCACCAAGTAGATGTTTTGTTATTTGGGATAAAGTACAGCGTATAGATCAGGCTGATTGCGAGTTTGCATGGACTTCGTTTAAAAAAAGCGCACGAGTTTTTAGATATGCAAGAGGGAATGAAAGTGGTTTTGCACCAAAATTGAAGGGGACCGAAAGGTTCGGTATAAATATTCATCCCACTCAAAAACCTGTTAAACTTTACGAATGGCTCTTAAAAAATTACGCCAATGAGGGTGATAATATTCTTGATACCCACGTGGGCAGCGGCAGCTCCCGAATAGCCTGCCACAAAATGGGGTTTCATTTCACAGGATTTGAGATTGACCGCGATTATTGGCTGGCGCAGGAGAAGCGGTACAATGAATTTAAACGACAGCTCACACTGTTTTAACTAAAATAAACCCATGGAAAAAGTGAATTGGAAATATTGGAAAATTGGAAGGCTTACAATCAGGACTAATAACTTAGGTTTTTGGTACGGCTTTGAGTGGAAGTTAAAACACAAAAACGGACTTTATGATCTAAGATTATCATTAAAAAGCATTACTTGGCAATGGTTACCATTCTGAGTAAGAAGATAACCATGCCGAATGAGAAGCTGATTGCTCCGCTTTATCAAAAAATAAACAACCATGAAATACACACATGTAACCGCAAAGACCGGCACCATCAAAAGCCCGGTTGACGCCTATTAATAAATACCCCTGATCCACAAAGCCGCCAAGCACCGGGATCAGGGGGTTGAACTGACGATTAACCCTAAGAATTAACCGCCATGAAAACTGATAAATTGCCGATATATCAAAACGGCCTTACGCTCAGCCCATCTGAAGAACAGATGCTTGTTGAAAAAGCATGGAGCCAAAGTAAGAAAATTGCTAAGATACTCAAAAATCGTATAGGATTTGGATATACCTATCAGGAGATGAGGGTGTGTTTAGAGGGCTTGTTTGGTGAAGATAATGTAAATCAGGATAGCGTTAAAAGGGCTATGAGCACCATGACCGGCGCAAAGGGGGCCCCGGATAAGATGAAGGATAAGTACGGGCGCTGGCCGTTAATTAAGCTGACTGAGAAGCGACTGAACCCCGAAACGCAGGTGCATATCCATGTGTACGCCTGGAACCCGATGTACGGTAAACCTCCATCGAATGAGGAGTTAGTAAGTAGGCACGCCGGCAATCAAATGAATTTTCATGAGGACTTATAACAGTGTGAAACCTTAAAACAACCGCTCTATGCCTTCAAAAAGCTCGGCTAAAATGACTATAGATATGTTTATGGCGTTCTATTGCAATCAGTTTGGTATATCAAAACAGCAACTACGCACAAGGAGCCGGATCCAGCGGTTTTGTTTCTACCGCCATGGTTATTGCGCGATGGCAAGCTACCAGGGTTTCGGCCCGTCAGAAATCGGTAATTCTATAGGCCGGAATCACTCAACAGTAATAAAATCCATTGATCGACACTTTGAACTAATTACAGACAGGAAGTACAGAAAGATTTTAAAAATTAAAAAAGCTTAATTATGGCCTACAGAAAAATACATGACGACTTTTGGACTGACCCGGATATAGAAGAACTAACCCCTGAGCAGAAGTATTTTTATTTGTACTTAATCACCAATCCATCGGTGAATCAAATTGGGCTTTA
This sequence comes from Mollicutes bacterium, assembly GCA_003560455.1. Taxonomy (GTDB): domain Bacteria; phylum Bacillota_I; class Bacilli_A; order RF39; family UBA660; genus CSSED10-109M. The sequence goes on along the minus strand of PWIL01000020.1, from coordinate 1,327 downwards.
TGAGCTGTCAATTAAAAGGGCTTGTTTTGAAACAGGATACAATAGTGATACTGTATGCAAGCTGCTTGAATACTTTGAAAAACAGGGTAAAATTTTGCGATCGCAAAAAAGTCGCGAAATTTTAGTGCGTAAATTTTACTATCACAACAAAAGTGAATCTCCAAAAGTAAAAAAGCACGTTGATACACTATTAGAGGGGGTTAAGGATCGCAATCTGATACAGTATATATATGATATTGATATAGCATCGCAAGAAGAAGAAGTACAAGTACAAGAAGAAGTACAAGAAGAAGAAGAAACAAGCGATGAATCGCAACCATCGCAAACCTGTTATGAGTTTGATGATTTTTGGGATGATTATGATCATAAAAAAGACCGGAAGAAATCTGAACAAAAGTGGAAGAAGATATCGGAGGCTGAACGGCAGAAAATCAAAGAGTTTATTCCTGTCTACAAGAAGCACCAACCAAGTAATGAATACCGAAAGTACCCAACCACATTCCTGAACTCTGAGATTTGGAATGATGATTGGAGTGCTTATCCACCAAAACAAAATAATAACAATGGAAATAACAAAGTGCGAACAAAAGGCGATGAGCACGTTGCGTTCCTTACAAGGCACCAGCGTTGAAGTTCCTGCGGCTTACAGCCGTGAGAAAGCGATCATGTTTGCTAAGGGCAAGGGAACACCTGTTCCTGAGACAAAGGCTACGGATATGCTGTATATCCTGTTTATGAAGATTGGGGCGATAAAGGAGCTGCCAAGCAATGAGCGTATGAAAGAAAGCTATCTGAATGACTTCTGGCTTGATCTGTATTACAACAATCATCTGTGCCCTGGCGACATACCGTTTCATATCGTCATAAAATCGTTTACAACATCGATGGTTCAGGGTGTGATTGACCGGAAGGGAAATAATCAGGCGGCTATCTGCCAGGCGTTTAACCGCTGGGTAGTTCGTAGCGATGTGCGGAACAGGCTCTACCAACTGCGTGATGAAATGTATCCGGAGGGCAAGCCAAAACAGATAACAGAGCAGGCAACGCAGGAGAGTATTACTGATTACTCTGACGAAGAGCTGCTTGAAAAAATTGAACAAATAAAACCAATGGCCGGGATAAAGATGGCTGATGAAATGATTAAGAGGCTGGAAAAAGAAAACAAACGCCGAATCAATAAACTTGAGGGTAAGGATAGTGAGTCCAATTAATTATAACGAATATCCAGATAACTGGCATGAAATCAGCCGTTACATTCGGTTTGTCCGCGCTGAAAATCATTGTGAAACGTGCGGGGCAGAAAACCTGACTAAGGTTGTGTAATGTT
>PWIL01000113.1 GCA_003560455.1 Mollicutes bacterium | reverse complement strand
TTCTAGTTGGGCAGTTGGTGGTATTGTGGGTAATAATCTTGGCGAAATAATTCGCGCGAGGGCGCAAGGGGTGATTGATTATCCAAATGGGACGACTTTAGGTGTTGCCGGAATTGCTGGTTGGAATAGTGGTAGTATAAGAGAAAGTTTTAGCAATATTGGGGTAACTAATCGGCAGTATTATTATATTTCTTCTTTGGCAGGTTGGTGCAGCGATGGAACAATTGAAAACAGTTATGCTACTGGTGATATTGAAGTGCGTTATGAAAGTGGTGGTTTTTGTGGTGCTTCATCTAACATTACAATTATAAATAGTTATAGTATTGGTGAAGTACTATATGGACCCTCAGGAGATCCATCAACAGTCGGTGGCTTTATAGGAATTGATTATGGAGATACAACTATTACTAATTCTTATTGGAATACGCAAACTTCAGGGCAATCAACTTCTGCTGGTGGCGAAGGCAGAACGACTGCTGATATGACATATCCTTATAATAGTTCTAACACATATATAGATTGGGACTTTGATAATATATGGGCGATTGATGAAAATATTAATGATGGCTACCCATACTTAATTCATAATCCACCATTTGAATAAAATTTTTATAGTGATGTCTAATTAAATTTACTTGTTTATGATGCATATTTTTGATAAAATTAAACTGGTGAGATAATGGAACAATATTTAAAAAAATATTTATTATATTTAAAAAATGAATTAAATTATTCAGATCATACAATAAGAAATTATCACACTGATTTAATTTTTTTTATTGAATTTTTGAAAAAAAAAGAAATGATTGATATCAATAATATTGATTATCCTTTTATTCGTTTATATTTAAATGAATTATATGAAAAAAACTATCAACCAAAAACAATCAATCGGCATTTATCAGCAATTCGTAGTTTTTTTAAATATTTAAGAACAAAAAAAATAATCGAATCTAATCCTTTAGAATTAATAACCAATCAAAAAATTATTAAAAAAATTCCGAATTATTTGCATTATTATGAATTTGAAAAACTATTGGTGGTGCCTGATCAAACACCGTTGGGCGTTCGTAATCGCTTAATTTTAGAGATATTATATTCAACTGGAATTCGCGTTGCCGAATTAGTTGCAATTAAAATAAATGATATCTATTTAAATGAAAAAACAATTAAAATATTTGGTAAAGGAAGTAAAGAAAGAATTGTTATCTTTGGTGAAAAATTAAAAGAACAATTAATTTTATATCTAAAAATAAGACCACAAATTACAAAAGTTGATACCGATTATTTATTAATTAATAAAAATGGAAAAACTTTAACTGACCGTGGTGTTCGGTTAATAATCGACCAAATTGTCAAAAAAACCGATCTCAATAAATCCATCAGCCCCCACACCTTAAGGCATACTTTTGCAACTCATATGCTAGATGCCGGAGCTGATTTAAAAGTTGTTCAAGAATTATTAGGACATGAATCTTTAGGTTCAACGGGTATTTATACTCATGTTTCAAATGAAAAACTACGCGATGAATATCGTAAAACCCATCCTAGAGCAAAAAAGGAGGAACAAGATGGCTAAATTATCATTTCGTTATGGTTCAATGAATTCCGGAAAAACAACAACTTTAATACAAGTTGCCCATAATTATCAAGAAAGTGGCCATCAAGTATTAATAATCAAACCAAAAGTAGATACGAAAGGTGGTTCAAAAATTACCACGCGGGTTGGCTTAGAAAAAGAAGTTGATCATTTAATTGCTAAAAATGATAATATCCTAGATTTAAATTTAGATAATTTAGCGGCTATTTTAGTCGATGAAGCGCAATTTTTAGAACCAAAACATGTCGAACAATTATGGTATATTAGTAAAAGATTTGATATTGCTGTTTTGTGTTACGGTTTAAAAGTAAGTTTTAATTCATTTAGTTTTCCCGGTAGTATTCGCTTATTTGAATTAGCTGATGAATTAATTGAACTGCCAACTTTATGTCAATGTGGCGTCAAAGCCCGTTTTATTGGTCGAAAAGTTAATGGCGAATATCAAGAAACTGGTGAATTAGTAATTATTGATGGGACCGCAAATGTTGAATATCACCCTTTATGTGGTACTTGTTATTTTAAAAAAGTAAAAAAGGAGTTCTAAATGAAAAAATATGTTTATTCGTTTCGTGAAGGAAGCAAAAAATTAAAAAATTTATTAGGGGGCAAGGGGGCGAATTTGTGTGAAATGACCTCTTTAAAACTACCAATCCCTAGTGGTTTTATTGTGACAACTGAAGCTTGTAATTTATACAACGAAAAACAGTCAATGCCCAAAAATATTCAAAAAGAAATATTTGATCAATTGCATAATTTAGAAAAACGAACTAATAAAAAATTTGGTGATTTAAAAAATCCGCTATTATTATCTGTCCGGAGTGGTTCACTAGCTAGTATGCCTGGGATGATGGATACTATTTTAAATATTGGTTTAAATGATCAAGTGGTTACCAATTATAACAATCAATGGTTTGCTTATGATTCTTACCGCCGTTTTATTAGCATGTATGGTGAAGTAGTAATGAAAATTGACAAAAATATTTTTAGTGATATTTTAGAAAAAATTAAAAAAGAAAAAAATGTTAGTTATGATCAAGAATTAGAAGTTGCTGATTTAGAAAAAATAGTTTTATTATTTAAAGAAGCATATCAAAAAGAAATTAAAAAACCATTTCCGCAAGATCCGTATGAACAATTAATTAATGCGATAAAAGCGGTTTTTGCTTCCTGGCATAATGAAAGGGCGGTTGTTTACCGGAAAATGCATCAAATTCCTGAGGACTGGGGGACAGGTGTCACCGTCCAAATGATGGTTTTTGGGAATAATGGTGATGATTCGGGTACTGGTGTTGCTTTTACGAGAAATCCGGCAACTGGTGAAAATAAGCCTTATGGTGAATATTTGATTAATGCGCAAGGTGAAGATGTAGTTGCGGGGGTGCGAACTCCTAAAAAAATAGCTGATTTAGAAAAGCAAAATCAAGAACTATATCAACAATTAATTAATTATTTAAAAAAATTAGAAGATTACTATCGTGATATGCAAGATGTGGAATTTACAATTGAAAATAATCAATTATATATTTTACAAACAAGAACGGGCAAGAGAACCATGCCGGCCGCAGTTAAAATAGCAGTTGATATGGTTAAAGAAGGTTTAATCTCAAAAGAAAAAGCCGTTTTACGAATTGATGTTGATCAATTAAAGCAGTTATTACATCCCACTTTTTTAGAAAAAGATTTAAAAAAAGCAAAAAAAATAGGAAAAGGATTACCAGCCTCACCTGGAGCAGC
>PWIL01000090.1 GCA_003560455.1 Mollicutes bacterium | reverse complement strand
TGCTTCCAGCATAAATCTTAACTGGGTATACGTACCTGCTTCGAGTTCAAAAAATCCAAGAAGATCCGTTTCACCACGGGTAAGATCAAGAAGGTTATACGTTTGCGGGCCTTCAAAATCTTCAAAACTGTGCCATGCATCATCATCCGATTTATGATACATTACATCAATGAAAGTAATATATACACCGGTTATCCCATCTGTATCAATGGGTGAGTCGGTAATAGAAAGCTTTAGATTTCCTTTGCCATCCATGGATTTCGGATCTTTTTCACAGGCTGTGAAAATAAATACCATGATAGCTGCAAATGATAAAATTAAACTGAGTTTCTTAATCATAATTCAAAGTTTTTGGTTAAACATTATTACGTTTATACCCTTAAGACGCGAAAAAAAAGAAAAGGGTTGGAATGGGATCAATAAAAAGAATAAGAAATTGCAAAAGATAAATTCAGAGATGCATTGCGGGTGCGGTTCAGATACCAGGGAATTCTGTCGCTGCCCGAAAAAATATTATTCAACCCCATTTTGGCAAACACTCCCGTGGTAAAAGTAAGATGGTATGTAAGGGGAAAGGGATATTCGTAACCGAGAATTAATCCATAATCCAGGTTATCATACTCGTTATCCACATAGCGCGAAACGCCATTAATGGACTGGGTTGCCTGCTGCATAAAACCTGTGTAGGCACCTGCCAGCAGATAATGCGGACGAACATGGCTACCTGTATTAAACCGGGCCATCAGCTTAAGAGAATAATAATCCAGAATGATATCGTTGGTTACAAAATTTCCATTGATATACTCCCTGTAAGTTTGCCGGTTACGGTTAAGCCACATCATTTCAGCTCTCAAACCCAGACGGTGGGTAAGCCCCGCCCCGATCTGCAGACCAAAATTGCTTCCAAAAGACGGATCGGTAAAGGTGAGCTCATCACTTTTAAGGCCTGAAAAGGTTTTATCATTAAGCATCCAGGTATTGGCCAGCTGGCCTGTAAATCCAATGTAAACGGATGAAAGAAGGTTGTCGGTCCAAACAGCATCTCCTATATAAGTTGCAATATCGCCAGTACCCAAAGATGATGGTCCTAAACTAAACGTTTCCAATTGTTCTTTATGTATTTGCGCATCCGCAAAAAGCATTGGTAATGGTTCAATTGGAATAACTGCTGTTTCAAAAGCAGTTTCCCGGAACTGACCGGACTGAAAATCATCTTGCGGAGTAATTTGCGCTAACTGCAAATCTTGTGTAGTTCGAAGTTCTTTTTCAACGGGAGAAGGCACAGGAAGAATTCCCGCATCATCAGCAATAATTTCATCCTGCTGTGTGATTGCAGATAAGGTATCGCCGGCAATTTCTACTTGTAATTGCTCAAGTTGAGCAGCCTGTTTGGGTTCATACATTCCAGATGGCGACAAAAAATACCACAAACCCAAAGTGGACACGGCAAGAAAAAGCGTTGCAGCAACGGCAAATGCTGCAATACGCTTTTTCCTTACCTGGCTACTGAGGGAGGCATCTAACCGTGTCCATACGGTATCCACGTCCAACTGATCCTGAACACCTTCCCAAACGGATTCGGAAGGGGCTTCGGTGCCGGAGTCGACAATTTTTTTATACCACTCGTTAATATTCATGGTTGTTACTAATTTCCTTTTTCTCCCAGCCAGTCTCTGAGCAAATGCCGGGCCCTGTTGAACTGTGATTTTGATGTTCCTTCAGATATTTTGAGTTCCTGAGCAATTTCCTTATGTGTATAACCTTCAACTGCGAAAAGATTGAAAACCATACGGGCACCTTCCGGCAACCTTGCAATGAACACCATCAAATCTTTCAGCTGAAGCTCGGGCAAAGCATCATTTCCGGTGGAAACCAGCATGTCTGCATATTCTTCATCAATGAATTGTTCTTTGCCCGTTTGCCTGAGCATATCAATACTTGTATTTACTACAATTTTTCTTATCCAGCCTTCAAAAGAACCTTGTTCTTTAAAATTGCCCACGTTTTTAAAAATCTTGATAAAGGCCTCCTGCAGCATATCCTGTGCCAGGGGCCTGCTGCCCGCATAGCTCAGACATATACTATACATCTTTTGAGCATACCGCCGGTATAATATCTCCTGGTATTCTCTTTTTCCCTGCCGGCAGCCCTCAATTATTCTTTCCTCACTATATAACTCAGTAGCCATTAAAAAGTATTACTCAAACACAACTGTAAAAGCGTTATTCATGCGTGCTGCTATCTGGTTGAAAATATTACGGTTGTTGTTGTTGCTTATCTGCAGAACATTCTGTCCATTTTCCACAATAATGTCGGCGTTAATAAATACAGCAGGATTTACCAACCTGAAAAGAGAGCCTGCATCCAGCCTTACCATTGCAGTTGATGGCTGATCTTTTCTGAGTGTAATATCCTGATTTGCGCCGTTACCTGTTGAGCGAATGGAAATGATATCATCAAATGCATACTCAAACCGGATGGTAACCGGACCAATCCCAGGCCTGCTAAACAAACCCTCAAGTTTTAAGGGCATCTCGTCCGGACCGTTGCCCAGATGTAGTGAAATGTCAATTCGCTTGTAAATGCCCTGGGGGATATCAAAATCAACAGCTGCCTGTGTGCCTTCTTCATACAGTTTGGCAACCACCGGAGCCGGAAAATCGGATATGAAATAGACATCCTGACCCTGCTCCCTCTTACCATCAAACTCTATGGCTGAAATCACCAGGGTACCTTTGTCTATGGTAAAACTAATAGGTCCCGGCTGGCCTGCTGAATTATATCCAGCTTTCAGGTCATCATTTTCACTGTCGCTGTGAGGAGTCATTCCGAAATGAAAATATACTTTTGATGGCAGAGTCAACTCATCCTTACTACAGGATGCGAACACCCCAATGAGTATGGCAACTATCGGCCAGAATATTCTGAATCTTTGCATTTGAAAAAATTTGTGTATCTAACCATTAAGACGCACAATTTAATGAAAAGGTTGGAATTAATCCACAGTTTTTTAGGGAATATTATAAAGATAAACTTGACATAGGGCCTCGTTTTATTTAAATTTGTTAAATACATTTAATTTTAAAAAAAAGCACTTATGGCACACACATTGTCCGCTCTGCCGTATTCTATGAATGCGCTGGAGCCAGTTATCAGCGAGAAAACCATCAGTTTTCATTATGGGAAGCATCATCAAACCTATCTGAACAAGCTTAATGAACTGGTGCAAGGTACAGAGTTTGAAAATGCCCGCCTTGAAGACATCATTAAAAAGGCTGAAGGAGGAATCTTTAACAACGGAGCCCAGGTATGGAACCATACTTTTTACTGGAATTGTTTGTCTCCCGATGG
>PWIL01000109.1 GCA_003560455.1 Mollicutes bacterium | reverse complement strand
GCCATTCCAAAAGATTTCTGAAAAATAACCTTCCCATCGCGCATTACCATAACTGCACCTCCGGGTGTGGAAATATTATCAAATTCTTCAATGAGTTTTTCAACTGCTTCTTCATTTTGTTTTAAGGAAGGTTGAGCTTGAACCACACTAATATTCACTGAATGCAGCAATACAAAAGCCACCATATAAACTATGGCAGAAAAAATAATATTTCTTTTCATCGTTCTTTGTTTTTAAGTTAAAAATATTCTTAATCAGAGCTAAATATATGCCACTGTTATTACTGCATTAAATTACAAATACTTATAACTTATTCATAAATCAAGAAATATACTTATTTAAGAAAACACTGTCCATATATGAACAATATGTCCGAAAATGGATAACAACAGCCAGTACCGGCTATTTAACCTGAATCATTAAAAAGGAAAATTCAGAAATCTTATTACCTATAACAAAATGAATTGATTCGCGTCTGGTTAACTCCATCTCCTCACAATTTTTCTATATATTTGTCGTAATTGTTTCATACAAGCAGTCTTTTTAAGATATTATCAGATCATTTGCTATGAGTAAGACAAGAGACATCTTTCTAATCCTTATTTTATTTTCACCCTTATTTTTTCTTTCATCCTGCAAGGTTACCGCACCCACCGGCATTGCCACAGATACCTGGTATATCAGCGATGCCCAAAACATTGCCGTTCGGTTTGAATCTGACGGACGCGGTGAGTATGTAGCTTTAAACCGGGCTGTTGCTACTCCTGAAAAGTTACGCCACAGGCAATCCCGCAGAAGATCGACTCTTCGTATGAGCGGAAGACCCAACCTGCAGGGCAGAATGGCAGTTTATCATGACCGGTTCTACCTGACATCAGATGATGAAAGAATAGAATTCAGGCAATACTTCACCCGGGCATTCCCGCAGGCACCTTTTCGTTATGCTGACAAATTGTTTGACCAGATTACAACTGAAGAGGAACAATTTGGAAGTGCCCCTGGATTTTATTCATCTAAAACCATTGAAAAAAGAGAAAACAAGAGTTATAACCAGGTGCTATTTGATGTGGCAGAGGGAATTACCACTAATATATTGCGCAGAGATGTGCCCCTCAACCTTGATATTTATCAGCCTCGGGGCGACCATCAGAAAAACCGTCCGCTTGTAGTACTTTTACACGCCGGTGCCTTTATAGCAGGTGACAAACGCGATGAACTGGTATCAAAACTGGCCGAAGACTATGCCAGGCGGGGATTTGTTGTGGCATCCGTTAATTACAGGCTGGGGTATATTTTCCTGCCAGGGCGCTACTCAAATCTTGAACGTGCCATTTACAGCGCCATGCAGGATGTCAGGGCTGCACTCAGATATCTGTCGCACCACCATGAAAGACTGGGTATTGATCCCGATCTGGTTTTCCTTGGTGGACATAGCGCCGGAGGCATTCTCTCTCTCAAAACTACGTTTATGGAAGAACCTGAGGTGTGGCCGAGTGTGCGCGGAAGTGTACTCAGGATGCAATCCGACCTGGGTTGCCTCGATTGCTCTACCAACGACCTGCATGGCCCCTACAGCATAAAAGGAATTATTAATATGTGGGGAGCTGTTGATGATATCAGCATTATCAAAAGACACAACCAGGTGCCCATTTTATCTATTCATGGTGATGCCGATCTGGTAGTACCCTATGACTATGATTTGCCATTTACCAACGTGAGTCCAAGGGCCTCTGCATTTTTCTCAAGAAGACTGCACGGTTCAGCCAGTATATCAAGCCACACACGTTCGCTGGGAATAGATCATACCCTTTATACCTTCGAAGGACTGGGCCACGAACCCCATTTTGATGTTGAACATGAACTCATCCCTGAAAACTACACCATTATTCACGACCTGATTCTTGATTTTGTGAATAATCTGATCTTGCCACCCATGGACAGGTTCAGAGGGCCGGCTGCCATTACACAATATGATCCCGCCCCGGAATATCACTTCGAAACATCAAATTACGATGCTTATTATTTTCAATGCGACGATTGCATTATTGTAAATGAAACCGGCAATTTTGCCCGGGTGGTATGGCTATCAGAGCAAGATGAATACTATTTAAGGATTTCCGGGATCGGTCCAAACGGGCAGGTGATTACTGATACGCTGGATGTGAAAATGGCACCATAAGTAAAAGAGTCCGGAAGCAGACCGAAGTCGCTCCCGGAATGATAGATACTAAATAACTTTATCTAATCAACTACTGTTACAATCTCAAACCTTACACCGTGGTATTCTGCACCACCACTTCCTCTTCCGGCAGCAATGGCAACATGCATTTCTTTACCGTTTTCTGTTATTCTTGCAGCCATGAACTCACTTATACTTAACGGAAAACGATAAAAATCCCAGACATAAGTGCTCATTCCACGACTTACACGTTCTTTGTTGAAATATGATTCAAAACTTTGGTCATCAATTTCTATCGACCTTGGAGCTCTTGACTGAAAGATAATCTCACCTTCCAGTTCTTCAATGGTTCTTTGATAGTAACGCATAATTTCCAGTGGAGAACGACCCTCAGGTGCTTCACAAAACTGGCGGCGAATATCTCCGGCTATGGATTTTATGGTACTGTCGCTTTTAACCAGATAATACTCTTCAAATCCAATCTTGTCATCATACTTCACTTCACTATCAGCAAATATAGGAATGATATCGCTGATTAACTTTTCCTCCTTTACATCTGCATCTTCAGCACTTCTGGATTCTGTTGCCACTTGAGCAACCCCTCTTGCTGCTCTGGCAGGGTCCGCTACATCAACTCTTACCCTACATCCACTTGCTATTAGCAGGAAGCTAATAATCAATGTACTTACAGTAAATGTGTTTGCTTTTTTCATCATCTTTTAGGTTTTTTATTAATAACTTTTTTAAAACTGTGAATATTGGCATTAAAAAAAATCAGCGTTTTACAACCTGAATAATCCGTGAAACAAAACCACCGGATGTTTCAAGTTTCAGTATATAGGTCCCGACGGGAAGATCTGATATATCTACCCTTGTCTGGTAAAAATCTCCCTGTACAGTTTTTATAACTTTTCCGGAAAGGTCCATCAAAAAGATCCTTTCAATACTTTTATCTGACTCTATAGCAATGTAATTACGAGCTGGATTGGGATAAATCATTATACTTTCCGGGTTGACTTCTGAAACCAGGCTCTCCAGATCAAAATTGGCAGTGAGAATGACATCATTGGCCTGCATGATGTAAAAAAGGTATTGATCATGATGTATTTCATTCCCATCTTCATCGGTCCAGTTCACAAAAACATAGCCTTCGTTAGGATAGGCATCCAGATAAATTTCATCACCCATATGATAATAATC
>PWIL01000064.1 GCA_003560455.1 Mollicutes bacterium | reverse complement strand
CCAGAGTTTGCTTTTAAATAATCAGACAAAGTAATCAATCCTAATTTAGCTTGATAAACCTCTTCTTGTCGCTCCTCTTTAATATGATCACGTAGAGTAATTGGAGCATTAGTTGGAAATTTTCGAGCTGCACCATTAACTGCTCCAGTATACCATTTAGCATTAATAAAAATATTTTCATCATAAGTAAAATCAAAATCATACAATTTATTGTTTTTTTCCCATTCTTTTAAAACTTCTTTTATGTTTGAATTTTTCCAATTATTTTTTCGTTCATCTGAAAATTTCAATTCATAATTTAAACTTGTGATTTCTTCACAATTAGGATTTTCACTATAACCGTAATGCATAATTTTTACATGACCATTTACTGCAATATTAACAATTCGAAAGCAATGTTCTTGATGCCAAAAAAAATTATTTGCCTCATTTCCTCTAAAAAAATACCTTGAAGCAAATGGGAATTGCTCATCAAAATTCGTATTATAATCATCTTTCGCAAAACCATCATAATTATTAGACAATTGGTGTTCAATGATCATATCAGACCCCGTTACTTGAGTAAGGGAATTAATAATAAAATAACCCCCTCCAATTAATATTACTATACCAATAAAAATTACTTTTTTCATGTTTCCTCCTTTTTCAAAGCCTATTTTTCATTTTGCAAACTAGGATATTTATTTACTATTTCCCAAATTTCATCAAAATCCCAATTTTTATAAGTTTCTTTTTTTTCTAAGTCTGAAAATAAACGGGTTGCGGCAGAACGAGTTATAATGTTAATTTCATTAACGCCATGATAACTATCTATTATTTGTGCAGAATTACCTCCAAACCTTACCATTCTAAATAAGTCATCATCAGCAAATTCTAACACACTATAAGAATTTTTAATAATTATTGGTTTGTCATCTGTAATTGATATCACTTGATAAATAAAATCAACAGCAATTTTTTCGTTAAAAATGTTTCCTTTTAAATAACTATTTTCAATACTTATATTTTCACCATATACAATCATGCCACTAATACGATCATTGCCCTTTATTTTTAAATCAACTTTTGTCTCTGATATTTTTAAATTTTTAGCATTCTGAGCTATGCCACCTATATGATCATAACCATTTATTTGACCTGTAATTGTTGTATTAATAATCTCACTATTTTCAGCAGTTAAAACTAAACCACCAATATAATTAAACCCTTTTATATCAATTGACAAATAAAAATTTTTAATCTTTGCATTTTCTAATTTTGAAAAAAAGCCAATTTTTTGGTTAATCAATTCCTGTTTTTCTTCGTTACTTTTTCCCGTAATTAAATCAACTCGATAGTTTTCAATTTTATGATTATAACCATCAAATATCCCTGTAAATGGTTCTTGTACGCTACCAATTGTCACAAAGTTACTATCTTTTAAATCTAAATCATTAGTTAAAATATAATTCTTATCTAAGGTTGGTTTTATTGTTAATTCATATAAAGTATCTTTTGCAAAAGTATATTCCTTATCACTACCAATTGCTTCTAAATCAGCTACTGAACTAATTGGAATATATCCCTCATCTATTTTTTCAGCAACAATTGTAGCATCAAAAATATCACGATATATAATACAATCTTCATGTTTTCTTTTATCAACTTCAACAATTTCATCCCAAAAATATTTTAACGCACAATTCTCACCATCATATAATGCTAAAGCAACTTGACAATCACTATTAACAGCAATTCGCCCTGAATCAGGCAAATCACCCTGAAATGGAAACTCATTTTCCATCATTCGACCAAAAACAATTAATGAATACGTATCTTCACCAGAACAATTTTCTAAAGCTGCTTCTTTAATATCTAAGGCAGTTCGATAAAAACTACGTTGCTCCATATCAAATATAAGCATAATTAAAGGAATTAAAGCAATAATAAATGCTACAGGTAATAATAAAATTAATCTTTTAAGTCTTAATTTGCGAAGCTTTTCTTCCAAAATTGCCAATTTTTGTAAAATTTGATCCATTTAAACACCTCTTATTATTTAAATTATACCTTTTTTTTATTTAAAATGTCAATTCAAATCGGCCAACTTAACACTTACAAGTTTACTAATTCCTCGTTCTTGCATCGTAATTCCATATAATAAGTCAACATATTCCATCGTTTTTTTCTTATGAGTGATAATAATAAATTGCGTTTTTGTTTCCATTTTTTTTAAATATTCACCAAAAATAGTAACATTGTTTTCATCAAGGGCGGCTTCTATTTCATCAAAAACACAAAAGGAAACCGGTTTAGTTTTTAAAATTGCAAATAATAAACAAATTGCTGTTAAAGCTTTTTCACCACCAGATAGTAGATTAATACTTGTCAGTTTTTTTCCGGGGGGCTGGGCTTTGATGTTAATTGCAGTTTTTTGAAAATCATTTGGTTCGGTTAATTCTAGTTTTGCTTCTCCACCTTGAAATAATTCATTAAAAACAGAACCAAAATTATAATTGATTTGTTTAAAAACTTTTTTAAATTCTTTTTCCATTGTTTCATCTAATTCTTTAATTGTCGTTAAAAGATTGTTTGCTGATGTTTGTAAATCTTCTTTTTGTTTTGTTAAAAATTCATATCGTTGATTAACACTTTCCCATTCTTTAGGCGCATTTTGATTAACAAAACCAATTTTGGCTAATTTTTCTTTTAAAGAATTTACTTCTTCTCGAACTTTATCTTCTTCATCTTCTAAATGGTAATTATTTTGCGCATATTCAAACGTCATTTGATATTCATTGCTCAAATATGCTAAGAGATTTTCTAGTTTAACATCAAGTCGATTTTGTTCAATTTCAAGTTCTTTTATTTTTGCTTGTTTATCATGTAATTCTTTATTTTTAAGTCGATATTCGGCATCTTGTTGATTTAATTTTTCTTCAATTTGATCACGTTTTTCACGTAATTCGTTAATTTTATGGACAATGTTATCTTTTTCTTTTTTTGCATGGGCATATTTTTCCATCATTGCCGCTTCAGCTTCATCTAAAGTTTGTTGATTATTGAGACGTTTGATTTCTTCTTCAATATTCGTTATTTCTTCTTGATTTTGCTGAATGCTTTCTAAAAAATGATTTTCTTTATTTTCTAAACTATACATTATTTGTTTTTTTTGCATTAGATTTTCTTCTTGTTGTTGATATTGATTGTCAATTTCATTGATCTTATTTTCTAGTTTTTGAATTTGATCATCATTAGCTTGTAAATCTTTTAAATTTTGCTCTAAAGCAAGTTTTTCAGTAATCGCACTTTTAACAAAAAATTTACCCCCGGTAACAGCACCTCCATAATTTATTAACTCACCATCTAGAGTAACTATCTTATATTGATAGTTTAAACGATGCGCAATTTT
>PWIL01000099.1 GCA_003560455.1 Mollicutes bacterium | reverse complement strand
TGTTTAATTTTATTAATAAAAACAGAAAACTTAACAAGGCTTGTTCAAGTCGAAGGCCGTCAGCTTAATGTAAGACAGATTTAATTTCAATTAAAATGTTGTCAACATAATGAAAAAAAATTGACATAAAACAGATAATATAATTTAAAATAGTTAATATTTATGAAATCAGTATATAAATTTATCAAAAAAATTCCAATAATTGGAAACATTTTTTTAAAGTTTAAAAATTTTATTAATAGTCCAAAAAAATATTCAGTAAAAGATGAACACTTTAAGCGAGTAAAGGTTAATGAAAAATATGAGTTCCAAGAAAATGAATTAATTAGAATATCAAATCTATTAAATTATACTAAAATAAGTGGATCTTCTTATTCTGCAAGCAAATATCCTGCCGGTTATCATTCTTTTGAAATTTTTGGACAGACTTTAATAGGTCAAAGAAATCCAAAAAAACGCTTTTCAAATTTAAATATTAATTTCGAAGGTAAACGTGTTTTGGATATAGGTTCTAATCAAGGTGGAATGTTATTTTTTTTACGTGATAAGATAGAATTAGGAGTGGGAATTGACTATGATCCTCGTATGACAAATGTTGCTAACAGGATAGCAAATGCGATTAACAAAAATAATTTACAATTTTATGTTTTTGATTTAGAAAATGAGCCTTTGGAGTTAATAACTGACTTCATACCTGGGGGAAAGGTAGATATAATTTTTCTATTGTCTGTCTGTATGTGGGTTGAGAATTGGAGATCTGTAATTGCTTACAGTTCTAAGTTAACAAATCAAATGATTTTTGAAAGTAATGGAACAAAAGAGCAACAGTTGAAACAGGAAAAAGAAATAAAAAAATATTATTCTAAAGTTATTCTAATATCAGATCAATCAGATGATGATCCTCATCAGAAAAACCGAAGATTATTTTTATGTGAGGAACCAACCAAATAAACATCTTAGTTTATAAAAAGATATAAATTTTTAAAATAATTTAAAGGCAAATATAATATTTATATAATATTGAGGTATTTTAAAAAATATTTAACAACTATTACATCTATTCGACTCAGTAGATTTTTAAAGTATTGGATACCTTATATCTATTTAGTATTAAGATATTATTTTGAAGTTAGGCTTAATCGAAATTTAGATATGCAAATTAAACATCTAACGATGATTCTGGGAGATGATATTTATTGGGTTAAAACAGAGAAGATAAAATATACGCTTGCTAAATCACCTGCTAAAATATTAAAAATAAATAAGCCGTGGTGGAAATACACACTTGCTATGGATAAAATAAAAAAACCTTGGTTGGTATATGATGGTGAATGGGACAGTAAGAATCTTTTAGAGCGAGAAAAAATTTTTCAAGTTATCACCGATAAACATGAGAGCTCTAAAAGAAATAAAGTAATTAAAATTATACATAATAGTATTCATACAATTTTTGTACTGAAAGAGGATTATAAAAAATCTGAACAATATAAGGTTATGAAAAAAAATATTGATAATGCCGTCTCAATGAATAATGATTATAACTGTAATACTATTAATGATATTGAAGAATATTTTGAAAAATTAATAGAAGCATTTTTTTCGATGAAAATAAATGGTTTTTTAACCCAAAAGGAATTAGGTGGTGATAATAATGATGAAATACCAATTTTTATAGGTAGAAATGGTGAGCTTTGTCAAAGTGGTGGTGGCCAACATCGAATCAGATTTGCAGAAATTTTAAATATTAGATACGTGCCTGTTAACATTAGAGGTTTTCACCACGAGTTTATAAAAAAATTATGTAAAATTTACAACCTTCCACCTCATAAATCTGTAGAAAAGTGGATTAAAAATAATAGTGATTTTAGAGGAAGTGTAATTAATTGATAGATTATCAATGGAAACAGATATAAAACAACGTGCTAATATGGTATTAGGTATAAAATTTCTCTTATTCAATCTAAATTTGGTAAAAATATTGACGAAAATAAGCAACACTTGTTTACATTTAATCAAAAAATTTAAATCAAAGTATAGCATAGGCATATTTAAAAATTTGAATGTTTAATGTTAGACAATTATATGAAATTATAATGAGATTAAAGGTGGTAATTTTAAGTTTATTATATAAATATAAGAAATATATAAAAGTAATATTAAATTTATGAATCCACTCTTTTCAGTAGTTATTCCGTTGTATAACAAAGAGCTGGTAGTTAAACGTGCAATTGATTCAGTATTAAATCAAACAGAAGAAAATTTTGAAATAATTATAGTAAATGATGGGTCTACAGATAAAAGTCAGGATGAAGTTGAAAAAATAAATAGCAAAAGAATAAACTTGATTGTTCAGGAAAATCAAGGGGCTTCGGCTGCTCGTAATAAAGGCATTGACCATTCAAAAGGGAAATATGTAGCATTTCTTGACGGAGATGATGTATGGAAGCCAAATCATCTTCAACTGCAAAAAAAGTTGATTGAAAAATTTCCTGATTGTGGTTTATATGCAACTGCTCATGAAATTCATTTAAAGAATGGCAAAACAAAATGTTTAGAGTTTGGTGTAAAAAATGGTTTTGAAGGAATTATAGATCGATTTTTTAAACATTCTGTTTATTACAGAATGCCTGTTTGTGCATCATCAGTTGTTGTTCCAAAATATGTTTTTTGCAGAGTTGGTAATTTTGATACAGATTATATTGCAGCAGAAGATCTTGATATGTGGTATCGTATTGCACTTAAATATGAAGTTGCATTTTCAAACAACGTTACGGCTATTTACAAACAAGATAATGATCAAGTAGAAAGGTTGTCAATCTTTAAAAATAAATTAAACAGGCCTAAAGTAAATGAAACTTATATACAGAGGTTAGCAAGAAAGAAAACAGAGTATTTTTTAAAAGATTACATAAAGGATGTTGATCTTTATATTACAAATCATTTATTAAGTAGTTCATTGAATAAATTTTTAAAAAACTCAAGTAATGTAGAGAAGTTTAGACAATTTAAAGAAAGAGTGAAATATGTAAAAAGATTGGAAATTAAAAATATACATATACTGCAAATAATATTAATTAAAATATGTTTAAAAATTTTAAGAAAACTAAAATATAAATAAAAACTATAATTAGTTGTCTGTTGAGAATTAAAATTTAATCAATTAGCTATTCATGTATTTCTTATTTGAGAGGCTTATTAAGTCACAATTTCACAATTTCTTAAAACGTGCATAATACATCCCTACAAAAAAAGCTAACCATATTCATTGTAGCAGGCCGCTTAGGGAAATCTCTTACTATCTCCAAAGCTGTTCCGTTTACCACGCATCCGGCCGTTGAACAGGTCTTTATATTCAGAGAGGAAAAGGGTTTTGATCTGGAGGGAGCGGTGTATATTACATTACCGTCATTTATACGGA
>PWIL01000005.1 GCA_003560455.1 Mollicutes bacterium | reverse complement strand
GGGGGTTTTAAAAGCCGTTGATAATGTTAACAATATTATTAAACCAGTTTTAATTGGTCAAGCATTTACTCAAAAAGAACTTGATCAAGCATTAATTGGTTTAGATGGAACTGAAAATAAAAGCCGCTTAGGAGCAAATGCTATTTTAGGTGTTTCATTAGCGTTTTTAAAAGCAACGGCTGCCGCCAATAAAAAAGCATTATATCAAGAAGTGGGTGATGGTAAAACCTTACCAATTGCTTTAATGAATATTATTAACGGTGGTGAACATGCCGATAATAATTTAGAATTTCAAGAATTCATGATTGTGCCACAGCAAGAGACAATGGCTGAGCGAATTCGGGTTGGTAGTGAAATATTTCATCATTTAAAAAAGATTTTAAAAAGCAATAACTATATTACATCAGTTGGTGATGAAGGTGGTTTTGCTCCCAATTTAGAAAAAAATGAACAAGCGCTTGACTTAATTTGTGAAGCAATCAAAAAAGCGGGCTATCAAGCGGGAACAGATGTTATGTTAGCTTTAGATGTTGCCGCTAGTGAATTTTATGAAAATGGTTTTTATCAAATAGGTGAAAAACAGTTAACAAGCGCTGATTTAGTTACTTTATATCAAGAATTAGTTAATAAATATCCAATCACAATTATTGAAGATGGTCTTGATGAAAAAGATTATGATGGTTTTAAATTAATGACTGAAAAACTAGGTGATCAGATTATGATCATTGGTGATGATGTTTTTGTTACAAATTCAAAAATCTTACAAAAAGGAATTGAAGATGGTTTATGTAATGCTATTTTAATAAAAGCTAATCAAATTGGAACTTACAGTGAAATGCTCGAAACAATTGAATTAGCCAAAGCCAATAATTATCACACTGTTATTTCACATCGGAGTGGTGAAACCGAAGATACATTTATTGCTGATTTTGCTGTTGGTTTAGATTTGGGGCACATTAAAACAGGGTCTTTATCAAGAACTGATCGAGTTGGTAAATATAATCGTTTAATGCAAATAGAAAAAGAGATTTAATCTCTTTTTTATTGTCCTTCAGCAAAAATTGTACTATCATAATAATGGGCGCGGTCATCAATTTCTCTGAGTTCTTTACTAGTAATTAAAAAATAGGTTTCTATAATAATTGATGTATCCTCATCAACTGAGGGATTATTCCAAGTTAAATCAAGATGTAACCATTGGTCTTCTAAATAAAGAAAATTCCAAATATGTGTATCATTTGAGATACGATAATTGGGAATTCCCATTTTATGTAGAAAAATAGACATTGCATCGCTATAGCCCCCACAAATTGCATAGCCCTCTAACAGTGGTCCAGTCGCTTTATGTGAGCGGTGAGTTGGCACATATGTTTCGTCAAAATCAGCAATTGCATCAGCATGTTCTCGGTCATAATCAGACATATTTAAAATGGCATTATGTAAAACTTTTATTTTTTCTCTTTGACTCATACTGTCTCTAATATGTTCATCCCATATTTTTTCTGTTTTGTTATTTAATAGCACAATTTCCTCAGGTGAGTATAATCGCGTGATTTGTAAATTAATTTTTCCTTGGTCATCATAACGCAAATTCAAACGATGATAACTATTAAATGGATGGACAAAGTTGTTAAAAAAAGTTAAAGCTCGCTGGTCTTCCGTAATCCGATCTAAATCAGCAAAGCAGTTTTCATATTCTAAACCACAATAAAAAGTAAACCTTTGGGTTCCGCTATTTAAAACGGTAAAAATAATTCTTCTTAAATCATTATATTCATTTGCCACAAAATTATCAGTAATATGTCTTTGAAAAAAATTAATATTACTGTTTTTGATGGTATATTCATTTGTTTGTGGTGGATCAACTTCTTCAACAACTCGCATTCGATCAACAACAACATCAATTATTTGGGGACTTGATAATAAAATGAGGACTAGAAAAACGCCATAAAAAATAATTTTTAACATCGTTTTTGGTTCCATAGTATCACCTCATAATTAAATTATAACATAATCAAAAAAAAAGAAGTGATTTCACTTCATTTGATTAACACTTTTTGACAGTTTTTCTTTATAGCGAGCGACTTTATTTTGATGAAAAACGCCTTTTTTCTTTGCTTTATCTAATTTTGCAAAGGTTGGGTTTAATAATTCTTTTGCTTTTTCTTTGTCACCTTTTTCAATAACTTTTTTTAAATCTTTAACTGCATTTTTAGCATTAATTAAATAAGGGTGATTATTATTTTTTTTCTTTTTAATTGAGCGAACTTTCTTTTTTGCATTTTTTAAAATTGCCATTTTCTTCCTCCTAACTTTTGTATTATAATAATAACAAAAAACAAATTAAAAAGCAATTAATTTTTAAAATTCAATTTGACATTTAATTGACAATTAAAAAAATCAAAAGTAATTATTTGCTTAAATAATGTTATACTAAAAGTGGAGTTGATATTATGCTGATTTTAACTAAAGCTGTTTTAGCTGCGATGATTGGCTTTATAGTGGCCGGTATTTTTGGCTTGTTAATTATTCCGTTGTTGAAAAAATTTAAATTAAAGCAACAAATTTCTGAACATTTAGATAAAGAACACGCCCAAAAAGTTGGAACACCGACAATGGGCGGCTTAATTTTTATTGTTCCTACTATAGTAACAGCATTTATATTATTATATATGGAAAGAATTGAATTTAGTTATAATTTGCTAATTGTTATTTTTGTTTTTATTGCGTATGCGTTTTTAGGTTTTCTTGATGATCTTTTAAAAATAAAAAGAAAACATAATGATGGTTTATTAGGCCGCCAAAAAATTGTTGGTCAAATTTTTATTGCCAGTATTTTCTTTTATATTTTTGTTTCAACTGGTAATGAACCAATTGTTAACATCCATACTTTAGGAATTAAATTAGACTTAGGAATCTTTTATTATTTCTTTATTTTATTAGTTCTAATTGGTTGTTCTAATGCCGTTAATTTGACTGATGGTTTAGATGGTTTAGCGGGTGGTTTAGCGATGCTTGCCTTTGCTACTTTTGGGATGATTGCGTGGAGTGCATTTTGGGTTCCTGGTAATGAAGATATTGCTATTTTTTCTTTTATTTTAGTGGGGTCGTTAATTGGCTTCTTGATGTTTAATAGTTATCCGGCAAAAGTTTTTATGGGCGATACTGGTTCACTGTCTTTAGGCGCGACCTTAGCTTCAATTGCTATTATTACTTCGCATGAATTAACCTTAATAATTGTAGCTGGTGTATTTGTATTAGTTACTTTATCAGTAATTATTCAAATTGCTAGTATAAAATTATTTGATCGTAAAGTTTTTTTAATGGCGCCAGTGCATCATCATTTTGAAAAACTAGGGTGGCATGAACATGACATAGTTAAATTGTTTTTTGCCGTTGGTTTGTTGCTCAGTATGGCAGCCATTACCTTT
>PWIL01000069.1 GCA_003560455.1 Mollicutes bacterium | reverse complement strand
CAAGATCGCTATAAGAGAGAAGTCGTGGAAGATGATGGTTATCTACTAACGGTACTGCGATACATCCATCAAAATTCCCTTTAGGCAGGCATTGTCAAAAACATCGAACAATATCCATGGAGCAGTTATCAGGAATACATTGGAAAGAAAGACATCTGCGAAACAGCGTTTCCACTAAGTATTTTTTCGAAGGACAACAAAAAAGCCGTAAAACTATTTAAAGACTTTCATGCAAAAGAAAACCAGGACCACTGCCTGGATTATGAAGATACATTCAGGGTCAATGATCTGGAAGCGGCAGAAATAATTAAAAAATCAGCAGAGATTGACAGCACCAACAAAGTACAAAGCTTCGACAAAGAACACAGAAATGAACTGATAAAGGAATTCAAGAAAAAAGGGCTATCCATACGTCAGATAGAAAGATTGACGGGGGTTAGTTTTGGTGTGATAAGAAGACTATAAGCATGCACAAAAGAACCGTCCCCCTGTGCTTCAAAGTACAACTGGAAGAAGAGCTTGAAGTAAATGGTTATGATATGAAAGTGAAAACAGCCCAGAAGAATGAAAGAATTGGACGAGTACTGACTGAAATTTTTAAAAACAAATCACTATTAAATGTTGCAGAAACCCTATATGAGAATAATTTATTTGATCAAGCGGCAAGGTCTGCTGGTATAGCGTTTGAACATGCTTTAACAAAGCTATGCTTTCATATGGGTCTAATTAAAAGGTATTATAAACACAAAAAGGGAAAGCAGTTCCCATCATTAGATGAAAAGATTCTCTTACTTCAATCAAATGGTATTAATATTCCTTGTGTCACTTATGTAAAAGCTCTTCGGAATGATGCTATCCATAATCTTTATGTGTCTTTTGAACCAGAGAAAGTAAAAACAATGATAGACATAACTAAAGATATTGAGAGAAGGATGTAATCTAAACAGGTTATCTTTAAGCCATCCGTGCCAGGCAACTTAAGGTTTTAAATTCGTTTAGGTAGATGAGAAAAGTTAAAAAGGAAGGTGAAAAGATGAAGTCTGAAATAGTAAGATCAAATCAGGCTATAGCTCACAACATATTAATGGAATTGAAAAAATATGGTTATAAGTATTTCACCGCAAGACCATGGAATTACTATAAGCCAGACACAACGCTATGGTGGCTGGTGCCATCCACCCAGTGGCCGTCTTACAAATACGGTAAAATTTATGTTAGTTCTTCCAATGGCACTTATGAAATTGGCTTAAATGTTGAAAAAGGTATTGGACCCATTGCCGGGCAGATGCTACCTTACAGAACAGCTCAAAAACTCTGCATTCAAGACGATTGGATATGGCATCGCTTTTTGGAAGATTTGAAAAGCGAAAAACTGCATACTATTCTGGAGCGGATATCACGTGAGAAAAAGAAGCCACTGACTGTTTTGATCCAGGCATCTACTATTGAAGATAAGGATTCTCGTGCACAAGAATTTGAAGGATTGGAACTGAACAATCGAATTTCATTTCAATTCAATAATGGTGTGTTAACCTGTCTTAAAGATGAAGCCAAGGGAGAACTTCGGAAATATGATTACATAAATTCATTGGAAAGCCTGGTTGATCTATTTGAGGCGAAGGATATGGAGTGGTTTTGGATTGACCTTTATATATATTTTGTCGTAGATGAAACGGAGATGGATCAATCCATTGATCTTGCTTGTGGTTTCATCGAAGCATATTCGGATTTATTCTTGGATAATGCTGATACATCCAAATAATTCACGAAGTGATCATTGTTAATGAGAGGGTGATTACATGGAATATGGCAATCAAATGATAACAATGCTGCAAGTGTTGAGTAATCTGGTGGTGATAGCACAGGCTATAGATTTGAGTACTCGTAAAAAGAAGTCCAGAATCGAGGAAGCGAGTGATCGACTGAAGAAGCCTTTCAAAGTTGGCGGAAAATCAATCGATCAGGTAATTGATAAAGAAACGCTTCGAATCATGATTCTGAATACGGAAAAATCTATAAAAAAGCTGCAGAATGTGCTTGAATCCGATCTTCCACAAGATCAAAAAGAGTTGGAAATAGAACGTGCCGAGAAAGTGATTTGTAATGAATTGATTCGGGTCCGGAAGCTTAACAAAAATGTCCTGCCAACAAAAAGGTTGGAAAAGCTCTGGGAATCCCATCGTTGTGGTAAGGTTTAAACAAAAACCTCCTTAGCGTTATAGCTTTTCATCAAACTTGTAATAAAAGGAAGGTGAAGCAAGTGAAAAAGACCATATACGAAAAGATTATCGAAGCACTGGAGAAGAATTTTCAAAAAGAAGAGGTTTTTTTTGGCTCAGATTTAAAGAGCATTCTGGCAAGTGAATACGAAATAAATCCGGGAAGCATCCTACTGACGGATTATTGCTACAACCGTTACAACGAAGGTATAGTATTCGATAAGCATCTTTTTGAATATCTGGAACGTAATAAGTTTAAGTATTTGGGTGAGAACTATCCTTATTCAGGAAAAGTATTTCACAAACCAAAGAGAAGCCAGGTGGAACATATTGTTGGTGAATGGGTCAAAGGTGAATTGAAAATGTTTTGAATGAAGTCATCCACAGCTATCCGTGCCAGGCACCTTAAGCTTTTAAGTATTGCAATATTCAAAAAACATCGGTAATCTGATGGTCATGAAACCGAAAGAGCTTAATCACTATTAAACACTAAAAACACATTTTCTTGCACCAAATATAGGACTTAAGAATAAAATATTTCAAATAAAAACAAGCAGTGGTCTTTTTTAAAATAATTTTCTCTAAACCTTGGATTCATATCATAAATAACGTATGATATGAAAAATTAATTAAGTGAGAAGTAGCCTTAATGAGAGAACAAATCCAAATAGAGGGCCGGCCAAAAGCCGCTCCTAGGGCCGATGAAAAGACGAACCAGAAGTGTTGCAATCAGAGGAGTTTATGGAAAGAAGGCCGGCAAAAGGCCGGCGGAAGGGCTGGTGAAAGGCCGACATTCAAGAAGAGAAGAAGATAAGAACTAAAGAATAAAAGACTACAACCGTAAAAAGTGGAATTTCTGCCTGCGAAAAAAACATTCTCAAAAACTTGGATTCGATCTGCGAATCCTTTATGCTTAGAAGCACCGCCTAAAACCCATAGGAGTGATATACACATGAAACCCATCGGAACCTTTGATACAGCAACCCAGAAAGCATATGAAGAATTCTGTGGTGTGGAAAACTATGAAGAACGAATCTGCTCCGGCAATGTGGTGGAAAGCAGGGTGCTGGAAATTCTATTGTCATAAGGATCAGGCCTGAATAAACAAAGCCGCCAATTATTATACTTGAAATTATTATAAAAGAAGTATAATAAAGAAAAGGTGGTGACGCTGTGATTAAATCTTTTGTGAACCGGGAAGAAGAACTTCATTCCATGGAAAAAGAATATAGCAGAAAAGAAGCCTCTCTTT
>PWIL01000033.1 GCA_003560455.1 Mollicutes bacterium | reverse complement strand
ATCGTTATGATTTAGCGCGGGTTGGTCGCTATAAATTTAATAAAAAATTAAATCCAGCTGAACGAGCAATTGGTTGTGTCGTAGCTGAAAATATTAAATTAAAAAATAAAATTGTTATCAAAAAAGGAACTTTAATTGATAAAGATAATTCAGATTTATTAAAATCAGCACTTGCTGACGGATTTGGTGCAAGAGAAGTATTAGTTAATGATGACTTAGATGAATATAATATTATTCAAGTTGTTAATGTTTATGACCCAGAGGATGATAAAAAAATTATTCCAATTATTGGTAATGATCAATCATTAGACATTAAGCGAATTACAATTCCTGATATTATTGCTTCAGTATCTTATTTTTTAAATTTACATGGTGGGATGGGCAATTTTGATGAAATAGATCATTTATCAAATCGACGCGTTCGTCAAGTTGGTGAATTATTACAAACACAATTTCGAACCGGTGTAGCCCGAGTTGAACGCGTTATTCGTGACCGAATGTCAACTCAAGATTTAACTGATATTACACCAAAAAAATTAATTAATATCCGGCCATTAACGGCTGCAATGAAAGAATTTTTTGGTAGTAGTCAATTATCACAATTTATGGATCAAATTAATCCGATGGCGGAATTAGCACATAAAAGAAGATTATCTTGTTTAGGACCAGGAGGACTTTCGCGTGATCGAGCGGGCTTAGAAGTACGTGACGTTAATGCTTCACACTATGGTCGTTTATGTCCAGTTGAAACACCAGAAGGTAATAATATTGGTTTAATTTCGCACTTAGCAAGTTATGCAGTTGTGAATGAATATGGTTTTATTATGACACCATATCGTCGCGTAAAAGATAAAAAATTAACTGATGAAATAGTTTACATGACAGCTGATGAGGAATTAGAATATAACATTTCGGAAGCAGCTGTTCCGGTTGATGAAAATAATGTTTTAATTGGGGAACGAGTAACTGCTCGTTATCGCGGTGAAAATATTATGATTAGTGTTGAAGATGTTGATTATGTTGACGTTTCACCACAACAAATTATTTCAATTACAACAAGCGGGATTCCGTTTTTAGAAAATGATGATGGAAAGCGTTTGTTAATGGGTGCTAATATGCAAAAACAAGCTGTTCCGTTAGTTAAAACAGAAGCACCATTAATTGGAACTGGGATTGAAGCAATTGCTGCGAAAGATTCAGGAGCTGTTGTGATAGCAAAAGAAAGTGGTGTCGTTGATTATGTTGATGCCAAAAAAATTATTGTTAAATCAAAAAAGACTGAAAACACTTATTATTTAAGTAATTTTGAAAAAAGTAATAATGGAACTTCATATCATCAAACACCAATTGTTAAAAAAGGTGATAAAGTAAAAGCTGGGATGGTAATTGCTGATGGTGCCTCAACTGATAAAGGTGAAATGGCATTGGGCAAAAACTTGACAGTTGCTTTTATGAATTTTGATGGTTATAACTATGAAGATGCCGTAATTTTAAATGAGCGATTAGCCAAAGATGATGTTTTAACATCAATTCATATTGCTGATTATCAAATTGATTGTCGCGAAACAAAATTAGGAATTGAAGAATTTACAAGAGATATTCCAAATGTTAGTGAAGATTCAAGAAAAAATCTTGATGAAAATGGTATTGTGCAAATAGGAACAGTTGTTAAAGAAGGCGATATTTTAGTTGGAAAAGTAACTCCAAAAGGAATGGTTGAATTAACAGCTGAGGAAAAATTATTACATGCTATATTTGGTGAAAAAGCAAGAGAAGTTCGTGATACCTCATTGCGTGTTCAACATGGTGGTGGTGGAATAGTTCACGATGTAAAAATCTTTACTAAAGATGATACTGATGAATTATCTGCCGGTGTTTTAAAAATGGTTCGCGTTTATATCGCCCAAAAAAGAAAAATTAGTATTGGTGATAAAATGGCTGGCCGACATGGTAATAAAGGTGTTATTTCACTAGTATTACCAGAAGAAGATATGCCATATACTGCTGATGGAAAACCAGTTGATATTATTTTAAGTCCGCTCGGTGTGCCATCACGAATGAATATTGGTCAAATTTTAGAAACACATTTAGGAATGTCAGCTAAAGAATTAGGCATTCATGTTGCAACACCAGCCTTTTCTGGTGCAACTAAAGAAGATATTGATGCTGCTTTGAAAGAAGCAAAATTAGATGAAAGTGGTAAAGAAATTTTATATAATGGTCGAACTGGCGAACCGTTTGATAGTCCGGTTTGTGTTGGTGTAATGTATATGTTTA
This sequence comes from Mollicutes bacterium, assembly GCA_003560455.1. GTDB lineage: Bacteria > Bacillota_I > Bacilli_A > RF39 > UBA660 > CSSED10-109M. Next base: position 1,206 of record PWIL01000033.1, on the reverse strand, counting down.
AATTAAATCATATGATTGATGACAAACTCCATGCTCGTTCAACTGGTCCATATTCACTTGTCACTCAACAGCCCCTCGGTGGTAAGGCACAATTTGGTGGTCAACGTTTTGGAGAGATGGAAGTTTGGGCGCTTTATGCTTATGGTGCAGCTAATATTTTACAAGAAATGATGACGATTAAATCAGATGATGTTATCGGCCGCGTGAAAATTTATGAAAAATTAGTCAAAGGTGAACAAATGCCCAAATCTGGCGTTCCCGAATCTTTCCGCGTTTTAATGAAAGAATTACAAGCATTAGGTCTGGATGTTAATGTTATTAACGAAGATGGAAATAATATTAATTTAAAACAATTAGAAGAAAGCGATAAAGAAGAAGGATTGAGTAATTTAGATGTTCCAATTGATAAATTAATTAATACTACGGAAAATGAGCCGAGTGAAGATAAAGAATCTTTGGTGATTAAAGCAGAAACTGAAGAAGAAGAAGGCGGTGATAAATAATGGATATTAATAAATTTGAAGGTTTAAAAATTAGTATCGCATCACCTGAAAAAATACTCGAATGGTCATATGGTGAAGTCACCAAAGCCGAAACAATAAATTATCGAACTTTAAAAACAGAAAAAGAAGGTCTTTATTGTGAAAAGATTTTTGGACCAACTAAAGACTATGAGTGTTATTGTGGTAAATATAAAAAATTACGTTACAAAAACATTATTTGTGATCGTTGTGGCGTTGAAGTAACTCGCTCAAAAGTAAGACGAGAACGAATGGGTCATATTGAACTTGCAACCCCAGTTTCGCATATTTGGTTTTTTAAAGGTGTGCCCTCAAAAATGGCTTTAGTACTAGATATTTCACCAAGAGAACTAGAAGAAGTATTATATTTTGCTTCATATGTAGTTTTAGATCCAGGAGCAACATCGCTTGAAAAAAAGCAAACGATTTCCGATAAAGAATATCGTGAGTTTTATGAAAAATATGGTAATAATTTTCGGGTTGGTATGGGAGCAGAAGCAATTCAAGAATTATTAGCTGATGTTGATATTCCAGGTGAAGTGAAAAAAATGCGTGAAGAAGTTGAGAAGATTAAAGATCCAACTTCGCAAAAAAGAATTCGTTTAATTAAACGTTTAGATGTGTTATGTGCTTTTAATGAATCAGAAAATCGTCCAGAATGGATGATCTTAACAGTTCTACCAGT
>PWIL01000103.1 GCA_003560455.1 Mollicutes bacterium | reverse complement strand
TATTTTAAAATCACCACATATTTATTTTCCCGTTGCTTGTGGTATTAATCCTATTTCAATATTAAAAAACAAGGAGCTTGGTGTGGTTTATATGCCACCTGCTTTTACTGATGAAGAAATATTTAATTGTTTAGCAGCTATTCCAATTTTTATATTAGGAGGACATAATTATTTTGAGTTTACAAACACAAAGCCTGTAACCGAAGTATATTTATATAAACCAGGAGAAATTGTTTATTGGAAAAATAAAGGAATTGGTTATATTTTAGAAGCAAAAAATAAGCAATATGTAATAAAGATAAATGAAGAAGAACATAAAGTTTTTCATAAAGGTTTTGTAACCGAAGTTTTTGCTTCATTTGAGCAAATCAATCTTAAAAATAAACCTGTACTTCCTAAAGAAACCGCAAGGCTATTTTATGATACATATTTTGATTTTATGACATACATTAACTATAAAAGGATATGTGAAATCTCACCTAAAGAAATGAATGAAATTGTTTATGATGTTGCCGATCCAATTAAATTCGCTTTAATAATGCAAGTTTATGAAAATGAGCGAAGTTTATTAAATAGTTTTATTTTAGAATCTAAAAAAAACTTTACAGAAGAAGAATTACTTGTTTTAAAAGCAATCGAATATAGAAGACATGGAAAACTTAAAATAGTGGAAAAGAGCAAGGAAGGAGTTATAGTTCATGACTGTAACCTTGGAATAACATTTCCGCTTGTTGGTATTAATGTTCCTTCTAACGAGATTCTAAAAAATGTTAAAACCGGAAGTATAGTAGAGGGCTATTACGTTATTTACAAAGGTATATCTGTAATTGAGTTTTTCACTAATTTGTCTAGTGATATGATGAAGGAAATTAGAAATTCATTTTTTAAAAAAAGTTTGTGTTAGATTTATTGTGTGAATTCAAAAAGTGCCACTTTATTTTGAATTTAGGTCCTGAAAAACCGTAAAAAGATGGTTTAGAAGCTTATAAAATTTTAAAAGACAAATAGATATCATACAAATTTAAAGTTATGGTTTAAATCTGTATGATGTGTGTTATAATGTTATTGGAGGGATTAATATGAATACATATATAAATAGAAATGCTGAACAAGAAGTATTGTCGCTTGCAAAACAATTTCCAGTTGTGATGATAACGGGGCCAAGGCAAGTAGGAAAATCAACAATGTTAAATTACATCGGCGAAACATTTTATAAAAAAATGAATTATGTATCCTTAGATAGCATTAAAGATAGAACGCTAGCATTAAAAGATCCGGAATTGTTTTTGGAAAATTATGGAACACCTTTAATAATTGATGAATTCCAATACGCACCTAATCTTTTATCTTATATAAAAATTAAAGTTGATAATCAAAAAATAAAAAATACTTTTGACTCTAAAAATGATTTAACAGCAATGTATTATTTGACGGGTTCTCAAAGTTTCTTATCAATGAAAGGGGTCACGGAATCTTTAGCGGGCAGAGTGGGAATTATTGATTTGTATGGCTTATCAACTAGAGAATTAAATGGTGGAGAAAACAGCTTGTTTGTACCAGATATTGATAAGTTAAAAAAAATGAAAAGCCCGCTTACAAGTCTTACCAATAAAGAACTTTTTCAAAGAATCTTTAAAGGTGGTTTTCCGGAAACATATAAAAACAAAGATATCTTGCTAGAAAAATATTTTGAAAATTACGTCAAAACATACATTGAAAGAGATATAAGAGATATTATTAATGTAAAAAATGAAATTAAATTTATGAAATTTATAACATCAATTGCCGCCAGAACCGGCCAAGAATTAAATGCAACTGATGTTGCTAAAGATGTTGAAACGTCAGTCCCCACTGTTAATGAATGGTTATCAGTTTTAGTTAATACTGGCTTGGTCATCCTGCTAGAGCCATACGATAAAAACATTTTGAAAAGAGTCGTGAAACGGCCAAAAATATATTTTATGGATACGGGGCTTGCCTGTTATTTAACAAAATATCCAAATTCAACTGTTTTAGAAAACAGTGCCTATGCTGGTCATATTTTTGAAACATTTGTTGTATCTGAAATTGTTAAATCATTTGCTAACAATGGTTTAAATGCGAAAAGACATTTATATTATTATCGAGATAACAGTGGTCGGGAGATTGATTTAGTAATGGAATATAATAATAAATTATATCCAATTGAAATAAAAAAAAGTAAAAATCCGGGCAGTGAAGCAACTAAAAACTTTGCCGTTTTAGAAGAAACAAAAAAAGAAATAGCGCCGGGAATTGTTTTATGCATGATTGATCAAATATTTCCAATTGATAGAAATAATTACGCTGTTCCTATTTGGTATATATAAATAACTTATCAAGTAGGAAGAAATTCTTCCTACTTGAAAAAATAGCTATAAAAAAAAGACAAGCAAAAAACTATACCTATAATGTGAGGGGGACGAATTATATTTTTTTCATATTTAGACCCTAAAAAACCGTGAAAGTTGATATTTCTTCTACTTTAAAAAATATTCATGTAAGTAAAAAATCAAAGAATGACCAAGTTTTACAGTTCTGTAAATAAAACTTGGCTTTTCTTTTTTTTTATTGTAGTATTATTTTAGGTGATAAAAATGGTTGCAAGAAAAGATTATTTAGATAAACTGATATCTTTTAAAGATGCAAATTTTATAAAAATAATTACTGGATTAAGGCGTAGTGGAAAATCAACGTTAATGTTGATGTATAAGGATTATTTGTTAGAAAATGGTGTTTTAGAAAATAATATTATATATATGAATTTTGAATCAGCTTTGTTTGATGAAATCGAGGATTATAAAAAATTGTATGCTTATATAAAATCTAGAATAAAAAATAAAAGAGTCTACATTTTGCTTGATGAAGTGCAGATGGTTTCGAAGTGGGAAAAATGTGTTAATGCTTTGTTAGTCGATTTTGATTGTGATATTTATTTAACAGGATCTAATGCTTATTTATTGTCGAGCGAACTTTCAACCCTTCTTGCGGGTAGGTATGTACAAATAAAAATGTATCCATTATCCTTTAAAGAATATCTTGATTTTAAGAAATTTAAAACTAACATCTCAATTGAAGAAAAGTTTTATGAATATTTGAAGTGGGGTGGTATGCCCGCAATTCCAACTATAAGAGATAATGAATCTTTAGTTAGAACTTATTTAGCAATTTAACTATCATGTTAAATAAAGCTTAATAAAAAACTTGCTATTACCATTGGCATATGTTATAGTTACAAAGGCCTGTTTAAATAGTTGCTATTTCAAACGACAAAAATTGTCAGAATAGGTCATATTAATTATAAAAGAATTGTTATATTGCATGGAACTAAAAAAGTAATAAAAAAAGTAGGATACCTAATTATATAATTCCCGATGACTTAAAAAAGTTAATTATAGATTAATAGTAAAAAATAGCTTTTATGCTATTTTTTTAATTTTAAGAAAGGAGAAAAAAAATGATATTTAAACAATTAAAAT
>PWIL01000018.1 GCA_003560455.1 Mollicutes bacterium | reverse complement strand
TTTTTCTAATTCTTTTTTGTTCCAATCAACTATTTCCATTTTTTCACTAAAAAACTGTGTTTTCAAATTTACACAGTTAATCTAACACAGTCCCCGAAATAAGCAATCCTTTTAAAACAACCAAATAGCATTAACTAATTATTGCTAATAAAATCCTTTTTTTATTATTCAGTTGCACCTCTTTTTCAAGTTGATGAAAATTACAAAAAAAATTAATTGTTTGTAATATTTTATAATTTCAGGATTATTTTTAATTTCTTCAAACATAAACCGCTCCTTTTATTTTAAATTATTAAAAAAAAGATAATTGCTTATCTTTTTGAAAATTGTGGTGCTTTTCTTGCTTTTTTTAATCCTGGTTTTTTTCGTTCTTTGATTCTTGGATCTCTAGTTAAAAATCCGGCTCTTTTTAAAACTTTGCGAAAGCTTTCTTCGCTTTCTTCGTTTTCGGCATCATATTCAAGTAATGCTCTAGCAATACCTAAACGAATTGCTCCAGTTTGACCATTAAAACCGCCACCAGTAACTTTAACATTAATATCAACTTTATCAGCCATATTAGTTACATCTAATGGTTGCATTAAATCCATCACATTTGTTTCATAAGGAAAAAATTCACGAACATCTAACTCATTAACTGTAATCTTCCCCTTGCCATTTTTCATTGTAACTTGGGCAATTGATTGTTTGCGACGGCCTGTTCCTTTAAATATTTTCTTTTTCATTTGAACCTCCGTTTTTTATAACCGTTGTTTCTGGTTTTTGTGCTTGATGAGGATGTTCTGATCCTTTGTAAACAAATAATTTTGTATACATTTTATTTCCTAAACGATTTTTAGGAAGCATCCCTTTGATTGCACGTTCAATCATTTCAGTTGGATATTTTTCTTTCATTAATCCCGCTTTACGTTCTCTTAATCCTCCTGGATAATTACTATGATTATAATATATTTTCTTTTCTTCTTTGTCACCAGTTAGCATAATTTTTTCAGCATTAATGACAACTACAAAATCACCACCATCAACATGTGGGGTGAATGTTTTTTTATGCTTGCCTCGTAAGGTAGCTGCGACTTTTGTTGCTAAACGTCCTAATGGAACATTAGTTGCATCAACTAAATACCATTTTTGGTCTGTGTCTTCTTTTCTTTGCATATACGTTTTTTGCATATTTTTAATCCTTTCTTGTCCTCCTGTCAAAAATGGTCCCAACATTTTTGCCATTTGAATAAAAAAATGTACCAAGTAGAATTGTACTAAATTTAACGGCCATTGTCAATAACGATTTGTTAATTCAACTTTAAAATGCTTTTCTTCTTTTGTTCTTTTAATAACATAAGTTCCAGCAATTAAATCATGTAATGCTTGTTTTCGAGGTGTAACTAACGCCAAAAAATAACCAATAAAAAACACAGCACCAGATGCAAATTCGCTTATATAACGGAAAAACGATCTGCCTATTGATATTCTATTCCCCATTTCATCAGTAATAATAATTCCATGCGCTATTTTACCAGGTGTACCTTGCATGGCTGAAGCTGGGAAAATTATAAAATAACCCGCAATAAAAACTATCGCAATTATTGTAACTACACCATTTTCAAAATTTTCTGAGAAAATAAATGCTTCACTAGTTTCCGATACCATATCTGGAAAAACTGTCGCCATAATTATGGCCAAACCATACAATAAAGCTGACAAAATAAGACTGTCTAAAATAAGCGCTGAAGCTCGCAATTTAAATCCCGCATAATTAATTAAATTTGGAGAATTTTGAATCGCCTCGGTATTATTTGTGCTCTCCTTTTTTGGGTTCGTATTATTTGGAGGTCTATTTTTTGGTTTCGCATTCAAATTTTCTCTTTCCGCAACTAAAGATGCTCCACAAAAAAAACATGCTTTGCATTCTTGATTACTAATTATATTTCCACACTTCGGGCATTCCATTTCATCACTCCTTTAGTTTATTATAAAGGAAATTATATCAATAGTAAACCCGTTTTAAATATAAGCCTTCAGCCGGTGCTTTAATACCCGCTTTTTGACGATTTTTTTCTTTTAATAATTTAGGAACAATATTTTCTTTTTGTTTATAATTGCCAACTTCAATTAAGCAACCAACCATATTCCGCACCATATAACGCAAAAAACCACTACCAATGATATTAATAAAAACTTTTTTTTCTTTTTTCTGAACTTTAATTTTAAAAATAGTTCTTTGATAATCATCATTAGTTAGATTTTTTTTGCAAAAACTGGTAAAATCATGCGTCCCTAAAAATTGCTGAGCAGCTTTTTCCATTTTTTCAACATCTAAATCTTGATTGTATTGATAAACATATTTATTTTCAAAAACATTATACTCGCCAGTATTAATAATATATTGATATTCCTTTTTTTTAACATCAAAACGAGCATGAAAATTTGGTTTGATGCTTACCTTTTTTATATAAATGTCATTGGGCAGTAAATGGTTAAGAGCAATTTTTAATTTTTCTGGTTCAATATTAACATCTAAATCAAAATGAGCATATTGATTAATGGCATGCACGCCAGTGTCAGTCCGCCCGCTGGCAACTATTTTTGTTTTAATTGCAAATATTTTGAATAATGCATCTTCAATTGTTTGTTGAATTGTTTGTTTATTTTTTTGCTTTTGATACCCCCAATAACCACTGCCATCATAGCTAAACTGAATAACAAATCTCATCCAATCACCAACCGATAAATAATGGCGATAAAAATAATTAAATGAATGCTTAAAAAATAAAGATCAAAAAATTTAATTTTGGGAACATTTGATAAAGTCCGATCTTGACTTAAACTATATAATCTTTGTTCCATTGATAAAGAAATCATTTCTGCTTTTTTCAATGATTTTGTAAAACAAGGAATGATGATTAAAATCGCATCTTGAAATCTTTTCGGATATTGATTAATGGCATTAACATGTCTTGAACGTTGCGCTTTAATAAGGTCGTTAACATTGTCAATGACAACCGGAATAAAGCGAATTGCATGAACAAGATTCAGTGAAATTTGTTTTACTGGTACATTCAGAATTTTCAATGGTGCCATAAATTGTTCCAAACCTTTAGCAAGTTGATTAGGCGAGGTTGTAATGGTTAACAAGGTCGAATATAAAATAATTAAGATTAAACGAAAGACAGGAAAAATAACGTCTAGAGTTTCCGTTTGAATTAATAAATTAAGTAATAGGACTATTAAAATAAAATATTTCAGTGACCAAATTGCTTTTAAATAAACAGTTGGTGGGATTTTACTCATTAGCATAATTAAAATAACAAAAAATAATAATAATATTAGAAAAACTAAATCTTTAAATAAAATAACAATTAAGACATATAAAAAAGTACAAATGATCTTCACTAGCGGGTTCATTTGATGAAGTAAAGAATTTTTATGATAATAGCGTCCAAAAGTAATATTATTTAGCATGGCGATACATATCCTTTAATAAATCATTAATATCATCACG
>PWIL01000057.1 GCA_003560455.1 Mollicutes bacterium | reverse complement strand
TTGCCTATGACCAAGGCCAGCAACAGTTTAACTCAGGTGGCCCGCAACTCGGGCATACTGCCTATGTTTTCGAACCCGACCCTGAGAACGCGGGACAACACGTCATCAGCAAGATCGGAGATTTCATTTTCAGTGTTTCACTGCTTGCTGATGGCCCTTTAGTTGAAACAAGACTGTGGGTGAGCCGCGAGGACTGGCAGAATACCAATCCCACCAATTTTAATTGGGCCGGAACTTTCGACGGTGCATTTAACAACGCACCTTTTGGTTATGCGGGCATTGAGTCTTTAGATGGTTTTTGTGGGGTGATCAACACCTCACCAACCCAGGCGCCACCCTGGGGCACAAAAAACACCAAAAGCCATGTATATGGCACAACCTATCAGGTCAACAGCCTTGCCGAAGTCGGCATAAACCTAACAGCCTTTGGCATGGATCATGCAAGCCTTTTGGGCGATGATGAATGTGTTTTTCCTCTCAACACCTTTTTGGTAAAAACACGCGCCTCAGCTTCTTTTACCGCCCAGCTTAAAGATTTTGCAGGACCATATGCTTGGGGATCTCCATCATACGATGCCGATGTTATTGGCGAAGATCTTTCTTGTAATAATCTAACGGCAGAAGTATTTGCTATTCCCGGCCAGGAAGGAATTGAGTATGAATGGACCACTATTGATGGAAACATTTTGATTGACGGGATTGACGGAGAACCCTGGAGGATACTGGTTGACAAACCCGGCACCTACGAAGTAACCATTGAATATGAAACTGAATGTTTTGCCCCACAAACAGTTTCGGCAATTGTTGGGTACGATCAAACCGAGCCCTTCTTTGATGAACCGATTGTACTCGATGCAGTTTCTTCATGTAATGATAATGACGGATCAATCAGCCTGAATATCACCGGAGCAAACGGTCCATACAAATATACCTGGTTTAAAGATGGGAGTCTATACGAAACTGAAACCGACATTGCACCGGGTAGTCATACAATAACGGGCCTGGAACCGGGCACATACTCAGTTACCATACAAGGCACCGGCGACTGCACCGCATTCATTGATGAGATCGAAATCAAAGCCCGCACACCGCTCGTTTACACAGCAACACAAGAAAACGTTACCTGCTTTGGTTTCAAGGACGGCAAAATAGAGCTTGGAACCGTTACAGGCAATGCACCCCTGAGCTATCTCTGGAGCACCGGCAACACTTCCAAAGACCTTGTGAACATTGGTGCTGGTGAATACACGGTTCAAATTACAGATGGCGACGGTTGTGTAACCGAAGACACCTCTACCATTACTCAGCCCGGTGCGATAACAGCCGACATCACTGCAGTGGACGACACCAACGATGATCCAGCCAGTGGCAATGGCACCATTACCCTGAGCAACATAACCGGAGGTACCGGAGCCTACACATATGAGTGGACAAAACTGCGCGACGGGGTGACTACTCCAAATTATTCCACCGATCAAAACCTTACAAACCTACGGCGTGGTAAATATACCGTGACCATCACCGATGAAAACGGATGTACATTTATCACTTCAGCAAATATCTGGGAACCTGAGATCTGCGACGACGGCATTGATAACAGCGGCAATGGCCTGACCGATTGCGACGATCCGGCGTGTGTACCCGATACGCCTTCAGAAATTCATCCGGATAATGTATTCCCCTGTCTTGGAGATTTGGTAACTTACGCTGTGATCAATGACCCCGAAGTAGATGAATATGTCTGGACAGTGCCTGCAAACGCAACCATTGAAAGTGGACAAGGCACTAACGAAATCACTGTAATATGGGACACCACTGCCGGAGGCCAGATTTGCATGCGTGCAAAAATATTCGCCTGTCTAAGCGCTCCAAAGTGTATCAATGTGGATGTAGACGATGTGCCGCCGCCGGCGACAGACATTCAAATAGACAACAATTAGCAAGATGAGACAGCACGGATATAGCCTTAAAGCAATTATTAAGCCAATGATTGAGCCCAGCCAAGATATAAGAACGAAAAGCATAAGCACCTCGACTGTTTCAAGCTTACACAACCTAGCCATGCTGGTTTTTTTGGGGATATTCACAATTTATCCCTTCCAGAAAGCTTTGGCGCAAGCTACTTCAGTCACCCTGACCACAGATAGCATTAGTCCCTGGACAGTACCCGCGGGGGTTTTTGAAATCACCGTTGAATTATGGGGTGCCGGAGGTGGCGGTGGGGATGCCAATGCTGCCGGTGGTGGAGGCGGAGGAGGTTACGCAAGGAGCGTAATATCTGTAACACCCGGGCAAACATTCTCTTATACCGTTGGAGCAGGTGGTGGTTTTACAGTTGATGGGGGAAACTCCGTTTTTAACACTACCATCATAGGTGGCGGTGGTATTGCCTCAGATGGGGCGACAGGAGGTAATGGAGGGGTCGGAAGTGGAGGCAATGAAGCCAACTTTGATGGAGGTGCTGGTGGTAACGGAAATGTAGGTGGAGGCCGCGGTGGTGGTGGCGGTGGGGGATCTGCCACAGCAACGGGGAATGGCGGAGCTGGCGCAAATAATAATGGCAACACAGGCGGTGCTGGGGGCATTGGAGAAGGAGATGGTGGAGACGGTGCCGACGGAAACAATGCTAATGGAGATCCCGGCCAGGCACCAGGTGGCGGCGGAGGTGGACAATCGGGACCTGGCGGTGGAGCTGTAGGTTCCGGCTCAGGCGCTGATGGTAGCATTGTAATTAATTATATAGAATGCGAAGAAATAACGGCTGATGTATCCTCAACCAACGTAAGTTGTTTCGGAGGCAATAACGGAAGCATCACCATTACCAACCCTGCCGGAGGGACTGCACCCTACGAATACAGCATCGATGGAGGTGAAACGTGGATTGAAACAGGTACATTCGAGAACCTGGAAGCAGGCACATACGACGTCCGGATCAAGGATACCAATGAATGCGAAACAACACTAAACGCCAACCTGGAAATCACAGAGCCCGATGAACTGGATGCCACGGTCAATAAAACCGACATCACTTGTTTCGGAGCAGTTGATGGCACCATCACCGTTAGCAATCCATCGGGAGGAAGCGGAACATACGAAGTGTCCATCAATACAACCGACTGGTTCCCTGTTGCTGTGGGCAGTCCACATACCTTTGAAAATTTGACGCCCGACACCTACACTGTGGAGATCAGGGACGCCGCAGCAACCGGCTGCGTCGTATCACTGGGCGAACAGACCATTACAGAACCTGCAGAACTCAATGCGCAGGTCACTAAGACCAACATTAGCTGTTTTGGAGAAACAGATGGTACGATCACCGTGAGCAACCCATCGGGAGGCAGCGGAACTTACGAAGTATCCATTAATACAGTCAACTGGTTCCCTGTTGCTGTTGGCAGTCCCCATACTTTTGAGAACCTGGTGGCGGACACATACACTGTGGAGATCAGGGACGCCGCGTCCACCGACTGCATCGTATCACTGGGTGCACAGACCATCACAGAGCCAGTATTATTGACACTCACTCCTACCGTATCTCAACCCACCTG
>PWIL01000015.1 GCA_003560455.1 Mollicutes bacterium | reverse complement strand
GCTGGGAACATAACGGATGGTTTTGGAAGCATTGACATAGGGGCAAGTGCTCTAAGTGCGGGTGCGATTACCGGAAATACCCTGCGTGCCGATACGGGTAAATTATTATCTCCTGTTTCTTATCAGTTCCGCAACGCAGGTGATACGGGGTTTCGTGATGTAGAAATGGCGGGGCTTACGGCTACTACGGGTGAGTTTTCGGGGACAGTATCGGCTGCGCAGGCTACATCTACAGCTCACTTGGTTCGTGCAGATAGAAATATCGCAACAGGCAATGGGCTTACAGGGGGTGGAAGCTTAACATCAAATAGAGAATTATCGGCTGATATAAATGATCCGTTGTATTTTAATAACGGATCTATTGATGTGCGAAATCATGGAAGTGGTCAGAGGGGTGTAATAACAGCCTCTGCACAGACTATATATGGGGCGAAGACATTTGATGCTGCTGCTTCTTTCTCTGACAGTATCAATATCGCAAACGCTACCACCTTAACAAGCCCCACGTTTACGGGTGGCTTCACGGGTTCAGGGGTTCAGCTTACGCGCACCTCAGAATTATGGAAGCTGGAATTGGATGACATGTTCATTCGTGGATCTTTGTTTGCCAGTGAATTTATTATTAATCAGATAAGCGCTGTCAACGGATCAGATATCCTTAGTCCGGGGCGTGGTAAAGTAGAAGAGGTTTTTAGCGACCATGTTGTTGTAAGCGACCCGCAGGGTGGTAATTTTGCATCCTTTGCAGATAACGACATTGTGATTGTTCAGCAAGTGCGGCCGAATGATAATCAGATCGTCAAGCGGATTGTGCGGCAGGTGATAGATGTATCTGGAAATGAGGTGTACCTTGACCCGCTAAGTGGCGCTCCCTCGGACTCAGGAACCATTGAAGTAGGTGATATATTGGTGGCCATTGGAAACACCACAAACTCCGGCAGGCAGTCAAATATTTACCGAACGGTTGTAGACAGCAATTCACCGTATGTGCGGATTAATGACGGCATTTCTTCATGGGCCGATTGGGCTGGAAGTGAAAAAGCGGTGTTGCAGTACGGTCAACTTGAAAGCATTACAGGAGCCGATGAAATAGGATTCCTTTCAGGTGATTTTGCGGGCGGATCTTATGTCAAATCAACCTCATCGGGAATTGACGTTGTAGGGGCAAATATTGACGTAACCTCCCTCCCCCGTGTGAGTGATGAGGGGCTGGTTGGGCTTTGGCGGTTTGATGAAGATTCTGATAGTATTATTAATTCTATTTCAGGGTCATTAAATACACGAAATGTTCCATATACTGAGGGGGTATCTTATAAAGGGTTGTATTTTAATGAAGATATTCAACCAATAGGGTCTTTAAAATCTTATGAGCTTTGGAGTGGGTATATTGTGTCATTTTATATATTTTTTGAAGACTCTTTAAGAAACGGAAATCCAACGAGCCGAGGCGGTGTTATTGAAGGGCTTACAGGTACAGGTGGAAACCGTATTAGTAATGGTATTCGGGCAGGTAGTGATAGTATTCGGGTTGAGTATGAGATAGAAGGCGCGGGGAATAGGGATAATTATGTAGTTTCCGTTGGTGATATCCAAAACCAATGGGCTCATATTATGGTGGTTTACGATGGTGATAAATTAAGAGTGTATCGTGATGGTGATTTAAAGGGGGAGCAACAAATTGGGGCAATCACAAGTAGCGGAACGCATAATGCAATATTGGGTAATTGGGGTTCAGGTTATCGTATTGTCGGTTCATTAGACGAGCTCAGGGTGTATCAATACGGAGCCAGAACGATAGATAATGAGAAGCAACTCGCCAAATCCCTCTACCTCCACCCATCCGGCAACTCAGGGGGGTTGATAAGCGCGGAGCAAGTACGGACAGGGGTTTTACGCTCTCAGAATGAAAACCTGTTGTTTGATCTTGATGAAGGAAAATTGACGGCGGACAATTTTGAGTTGGAGGCTGGTGGGTTGAAGATGGAGAGCCAGACACCCCTTATTGAAGTCGGTGATGTTTTCATGGCACGCGGGGATAATAACACGGGGAATTTTGCTGGGTTTGACTTTAACCTGAACGGAATGTTCTCCCCCCGAATTTCACTCGATAGGGAAAACAGGGAAATTACTATTAATGAGATTTTCACTTGGTTGAATGAGAGCTCCGCGCCACAAAATCCGGATTACGATGTAATCAATATATCCGCAGAAGATAGATCAGGCCAAGATTATGAAACGGTATGGCAACCACAAATGCCGATTAACATAAATGACGGTCAGCCGCAGACGAGCACTGGTGTGCTTCAATATCGGCTTAAGCCCAATGAGAGTGGCACCCTTGTTAGCAACTATAAAGATGGGGTATATATTGAGATCAACAAAATAAGGATGCGATTAGAATCAGCCTCAGCCTCATCGTTTGATCTTGAGATAGGAGTTCAGGGGAGGAAAACGGGTGGCTCTTGGCAGGGGATTGTAAATCAGCAAACGGTTATTAGTAATCAGCAATTTACAACCTCTTATGCGGATTACGATTTTGATACCAATATTATGTTTTTCGCAGACCCGGGGTATGATGAAATACGGCTCTTTATAGTAATGGATCCGTTTTCACCAGGGCCGGGGTGGATGTTTGAATCCATATCGGGCAGACGGAGTGTAGAACAGACATTTATTACTCCTTTTAATGTTGATATTCCGCGACCGAGAATTAAGAGGGGTATTGATATAATAGACCCAGAAAGCCCCGATATCAGAGCCGAAATATACATAGAGGACTTTAAAGGAAGCAGCACAGCCTCTGCCGAAAAGCGGGTAATGATGCGCCTTATTGTTGATCAGGAAATTGTGGATGAAACGAAATTATTATCAAACCTATAATAATAATGAACTACCTCTTAAAAACCTCAATAGCTAACTTTTCAACGTCTGTATCAGCAGCGGTGAAGAGAAAAACATTATCGCTTCTCCACCGGGTGCGCAGTGTTTCTTGTGGGATTTCAATTCCGCTTCTGAGATGTAAATTTTGCCAGCCAACCGCACTGTTGAGCCTGCTGAACATCTCTGCTTCATCCGGCTCATCAAGATTGAATGCCGCAAAAAGAAGATATGATGATCCCGCTTCAGACGCTGTGTCCGAAACTGACACCCGCACAAGTGATTCCGGATTAAGCAGCCACTCATCACTTTCTGCAACGTCTGACTTTTCAAAGCGTATGGCGTCCTCAATTTCAACAAAATTAAAGTTGTCAAGTGCGGCGTATGCCTGTGGAACACCAAACGACGGGTGTTCATCTGCACTTGTTGTATCACAGGCTATTAAAAGTAGAGTAAATAGTATTGGTAAATATTTCATGGCTTTAAAATTAAAAGGCCCAACCCGGGGCGTTAGGGGCACCCAGATCAGGCCAATTATAAAAATACAGTGTAGAACCACCCTAACTGGTTCTGCTTTAATTTAAACAAAACAAAACCAATGGCAAAAAAGAAAGACATACAGCTTAAAATCAACGAAATCACACGGGCATGGGAAATTATCAATGACCTTGCAACGCTTAACCAGCAGCCGTTTGCGGGGTATGC